>CAZLMI010000046.1:0-7021 GCA_964560865.1 Microcaldota archaeon | reverse complement strand
TTGCACTTCCGATACCCCACTTATTCAAAACTTCATCAAGATAGATGATTATGATTGAACCGAATGCGATTTGAAAAATTACCAGGCCCATCGTGTATGGCGCATTTGCCACTGCAGCCCCGGTGACAGCATCAACAACAAAACCTTCGCCCAACCCGGAAAAAAGCGGGGCAAGAATAGTACGACCGCTTATAACAAAAACCGCGCCTTCAACAACAGCAATGACGATTGCCAGTATTTTTTGTACTTCCATGAATTTCTTCTTGTCTTCCTGATTTTTCATATCCAGATGGATAATTCCGGCTCCGACAAACAACTGTAAAAAGATACTTGCAAGTACGATGGGACCGATACCTGCAGTAAGCAGACTACCGACACGACTGGCAGTAATTGTTTCAAGAAAATCCGGACTGGTGTATTTTGTATTCAAACCAACACAGGTAGTATTATACATTAAAAAAAAGATGATTAATGCAATTCCGGTCCACATCATTCTTGTTTTTACTGAAGGTGGAACCTCCGGACCTTTCACAACTGGAAGATGTTGTGCTATCTTATGCATAATGTCTATAATCATGAAGAGTTACCTCTAAAACAATCGGCAGATAAATTTATAATCATTCATATTTGGAGATTTCTCCCCCAACTGCTTTGAGTTTTTCCTCAACTTTTTTGCTCCAGCACTTGGCTTTCAGGGATAATTTTTTGGTTACTTGCCCGGTTGCAAGCACCTTGCCATCAAACTGAAAGTTATATCCGTCTCCCTTTTTCTCAAGTTTTCCCAAAACCGCCATCCGGTTTATTTCATACAGATTTACTACGGGAACATCTGTGCGCGTGACGGAATGGAATCCTATTTTTCCATAATAGCCGTTTGGAAGATTTGCAGTAACCCAGGACATCTTATGTTTGCATCTGCCTGCCTTGCCACAACCACCGCGATTACCATTGCCACTCTCGTTTTTCACATTGCCCGTACCAAAGGTGCGGTGGCCAAGATATTTACTTTTTTTCTTTCGGTCTCGTTTTCTTGCCATAATCATCACATCATTTTTTTAAGCAGGATATCCATGTCGTCCCGTTTTCCAAGGTCACCGACCGGATATGTTCTTTTAAGATTTTTATACCCTTTTCTCGGAGGGTGCAGCCTGAAAACAGGATTTGCATATTCGCGAACCTTCTTTCCGGCAAAAATTTCTTTTGCAGCGGATTTTAGTTCTGCCTCTTTCACCAGGTCTTTTAGGGATTTTGACCCTTTCTCACCGCGTTTAAGAAGCAAACGCAAAACAGTATCTTCTGTTATCAGACCAAAAGCCACATAATCTTTTACAACCGCAAGCATACCCTGCATTTGCGGAGTGGTTTTTATAAGAACACAATGATTTGGAGTTTTTAAATTCAAAAACTCAAGTGTTTGTTTAATGTTGGGGTCCATGTTCCTGATCCCACGAATGCGCACAACTGCCAGTAGATTACCGTTCATCTTGACACACCTTCCTCACCAGGCATTGGTTTAATGGTATTTAAATTATCCAATGCTTTTATAGTTGCAATTGCCATATTATAGACATTGCGTCCACCGGACATCGAACTCCAAACGTCGCTTACTCCTGCCATTGTAAGCACCTTTCTGACCACTTCATTGGATGCAAGACCCAGTCCACGGGGAGCTGGCTTGAGAGTAATTACAGTACTGCCCTCTTTTCCATTGATTTTTCTGCTTACAGAGTGGGTACGGTTGCATTTGCATTCCCATGAGCCGCAACCCATAATGTGTTTCTTGGCATCTTTAACTGCATAGTCCATTGCAGGCCTGAGCTCTTCGCTTTTGCCCACACCCACACCAACATGACCTTTTCTATCTCCAATCACTACGACAACCCTGAATTTTGTCCTCTTACCGGAGTCAGTAACTCTTTGTGTGGTTTTTATTTCAAGTGTTTCTGATTCGAGATCACCGAGCAGTTTGTCTGCAACCTGAAATTCAAGAATTGGTTTTCCCATTTCACGAATCTGATCAAATGAAGAAATTTCCCCATCCTTGACCATTTTGCCTATACGGGTTTTGGGTTCCCAACCTTCCAAATCACTGGGTTTTAATTTTTCGGTCATAAACATCAACCTGCAATTTTCTTTTTAACGTCTTCAAATGCTTTTGCAATTGATTCCGGCGGGGATGAAATCTTATCTGAAGGAATTTTATCTTCAGGAAGCTCGGTTTCAATTCCGGCATCTGCAACCCCCTTCAGAACTGCAAAAACAAGATTTCCCTTGTTATTGGTATATCTCCCATTATCAAGAACAAAACTTTTTACTCCTTTTTTCAAAGCTTCCTTACCGGAATAAAGTCCAGCTAGATATGCCGTCCATACATTCCTTTTTGCAGGGAAATTGAAAAGTTTTTGGAGTTTTTTTGACATAAATCCAAATAAAACCTTGTCCCCGGCAGAATGAAACTCTATGAACTGAACGAGAACGTGTTGATTAGTTCTTCTAACCACCAGCCGAACTTTTCCACTTTTTATAAGTGCGAGCCTTTTTTCGTAGTTAGTTATACCCTCGCGTCTTCTTCTAAACGCGACTCTAAATTTTGGACCTTCAGCTTTTGTCATTTCTTGTCACCCTCTTTTTTTACTGATTTTTTGGTTTTAAGTGGTTTTGGTTCTTTTTTCTTGAACTCAGGTTTTTTAGGCGCATAATCTGATTTAATATATTTGTTTTCCTTAAGATAAATCAACAATGCCTTTTTGTTCCTGAAAATTCCGCTTTTCACCTTTTTGTAAATAGCTCTTTTTTCCCCGACAGGAAGTGCCCCGTCTTTAACGATTATTTTAAGGAATTTCCTCTGTGCACGTAATTTTGACATCCATTCTTTCTTTTGATTGATAGTACCTGAACCTCTTCGGTTCCCGATGGATTTGCCTGATTTTTTTCGGGTTTTAAGTTTTTGTCTGTGACCCTGAACCGGAATTTTATAGACGTTTCCTTTTTTAATGAGGTTTCGGACATCTTCGCGGGTCATTGCAGATTCGGCATCCTTATTTGCTTCGGGTTTGATCCGAATCCGATTAACTCCAACACGAAAGATATCCGCCGCAAGTCGTTTTACTGTTTGCATAGTCATAAAAATCACTTCGTTTTTTCTACAGGCTTGAATTCAGGCTTTGCACCTGCAGTTCCTTTTTTTGGATTGAGCACAGTGAGCTTAAGTTCAGCTGCCTTTTTCATAAAAAGAACACGTTTCTTCGCACCAACAGCAGATGAAATTCTTACAAGTACATTTTTAAGTCCGCTCAACTGTTTTAAGTTACTTACTAAAACCTCTTTTAATCCCTTCGGATGAAGATGGCGGATAGATGCATTGTTTTTGTATCCAACTGTCGGTGAAGCACCTGCCTTATTAAGGCGCTTTCTTTTTTTGTTAGCAACTCCTCTTGGCCTTCTCCACCTTTGTTTTACCTTCTTGTTAAAACCGTAGTTTTGAACATTGAATTTAGGTTTTTTCTTTTTCTCAACCATTGATAACACCATTTAGATAATTATACCCGATATAATCGCATAAACACCATATTGTGCAACCGCATAAACCACCATACTCACCAGATAAACGGCAACCGCCCTCATTCTGGAAAGTTCCTTGTGAACAGTCCTTAAACCAACATATTGTAGATAAAATACATATAACGCCCCAAAAAGAACCAATACCGGAACCAGAAGATTTAACAGTGGGATAGTTGCGAAAAGCAATGCTGCAATTGCACCTGACCCGATAAGCACATGAAAAAGTGAAAAGGTATATGACAATTTTTTGAAATTACCCTTACTGCCAAAAAAAATGCTTAATCGGTAAAGGATAAACACACCAGCATAAAACATTGCCGTGTAAAAAAACAACAGCATAAGAAATCCCAGAGGAGTAGTTACAAAAGTAAGATAAGACACTTGTTGCGAAGTTATGAAACCGCTTTCTACAGGAAAGGAAAGCATCAAATTTGCCGAAACCATGGTTGCGAATGCCATGAGCAGAGATCCAATCATCGAATTAGTAAGTGTATCCCTGGAATCCGTTTTTTCGGACTCTTTGGAGATTACATTCACAGCATTGAATGGATTCAACAATTCTTTGTAGCAGTTGTTTTTAGCCATTGTTAGTTTACCTCGTATAACCCATCCTGAAATATTCTTCCGTCTTTATTTTTTATTTTTGTAACCGATTTCATATTGGCCATCGTTTGGCCAACCGCTTCTTTATCAGGACCCGAAATTGAAACGATATTTCCCTGAACTGCAACTTTAGTCAGTGCACCAGCAACGACGGTTTTTCTGGGCATTTTTTCTCCCTGAAAATTTTTTATCAGGATGTCCTTTCCCTTAACTTCGATGGTGACTGGAAAGTGTGCATAGATTATTTTCAATTTTCGCACATAACCAGTAGTAACACCCAAAATCATTGAGTGTATTAATGAATTAACCGTGCCAAAATAAGCCGGATTGCTGCTTTGCACTTCAACCTGGTTGCCTTTAACAGAAATGGTCGCATGCATGGTAAAGCATTTCTCAACTTCACCCTTTGGACCCTTCACACACATTTTCCCATTTTCAAAAGCGACCGTCACTCCCTGAGGAACTTCTATCATTAATATCACCTAATAAACGTATGCAAGAAGCCTTCCACCAATCTTGCGTTTTTCTGCTTCTGCATTAGTCATTACACCTTGGGAGGTTGACACAATAAGCAAACCAACACCAACACCCGGAATATACCTTTGTTCTACACGTGCCCAATCAGTTCTTTTCACAGGCAACCGGGGTTTTATGACTCCGCAGTCATTTATTCTTCCGTCAAGCAATATGTTGAAGGTATTTCCTTTCCCATCTTCATCAACCCTAAACTCGGACAGATATTTGTGGTCCTTAAGGACTTTCAGCACTTCTGCTATTAATTTGCTGCACTTTACGGTGCATTCCTTTTGTCCGACGAGTTCGTGAGTTTTCAGAGTATTGAGCGCATCTGCAAGATGATCCATATCAACCACCGTATTTTCTAAAACCAAGGTCTTCTGCCATTTCCCTAAAGCACCTTCTGCAAACGTAAATTGAATACTTTCTTATAAGTGCCCTGGAATTTCCGCAATTCCGGCATACCCGCCTTCCTTTTCCTTTAAAGGAATCGTCATTATTACTATTTTTGATTTTTTTATCATCAGTAGCCATAACCATCACTCTATCTTCGCATTAAATGTTTTAACAACAAACGCCCTGGCCTCATCAACATTGACAAGGTGTTTTTTACCTATTTTTGATTTTTTTATTCTTCTTCTGGCAACCCGTGCACCTTTTTTTGCAATAGTTACACAAATATCAAAACCCATCATACCAATTTTTGGATCGTACTTTGCACCTGGAAAATCAATATACTCCCTTACACCAAATGAAAAGTTACCAAGCTTATCAAATGCTTTTGAAGAAAGATGATTTTTATTTGCCGCAAGACCTTTTGTAACGAAATCAATGGCATTCTTCCCCCTGAGAGTTACCTTCACTCCGATAGGCAATCCTTTTCTTAATTTGAAAACAGGATTTCTTTTTTTTGCTGTTGTTTCCACAGGTTTTCTGCCAGTAAGCCTTGACAGCAGTTCGGATGCATACTCCAAACGTTCGCCAGGACTTCCGACACCGATATTAACAGTAACTTTATCAACGATTAATTCCTGCATAGAGTTCATTCAATCACCTTGAAATCCTTGTCAACAACGACCAGGTATTTTGCAACGGTTATGAAATCACCTTTTGAAGTTTTCAGACGAGCCTCATTCGGGGTTCCTACCTTGCGTTCAATTATTTCATCAAGAACTGCAACTACGCCGGCGTGGTTTCCTTCCCTGATAAGGCAGGTAGCACCTTTTTCCAGCTTAAGATTGTTTTCCAGTTTTCCTTCAGGAAGATTAATTGAAACAGAATCACCGACTTTCAAATGATTGTCTGCAATCATGGTTCTGCCATCATGCAGCTTAACTCCGATTTTTCCTCCCGGAACCGTTCTTTTGCCAGTTACCTTGAGGATTTTCTTGACTGACTCTGTTTTTGTGATTTCTCGTGGGATTAGCCTACCCTTCCAGTCAACCACGATACGATAATATTTGTCCACTGATGGAAAACTTACAACGTCCATCAGGCCAACCGGAAATTTGGGATTTGTCCTGCATTTACCGTCAACAAAAACATTCTTTTCATAAAGCACGGTTTTTGCTTCTCCTGCAGTCTTGACAATCTTTAAAACATCCCTCATGAAAACCGAAAGGGGGATGGAACCCGATTTTGAATGCGGGCCTGGATCGCTATTGGTCATCCACACGTTTGCCTTTTTATCATGAATTGGGACAGCTGGAGGAACTGCGATTCTTTTTAGATGATTTGTTTTTCCGCGTTTTGCCATATAATCACTTCTTTTTTACCATATCCGGAGTGTTTTCCTTAACAACCTGATTTGGGGCACTTGAACTAACCGAATGCCCGCCATTTTTCTGAATCGGTGCTACTAAAGAGGATTTTTTTACCTCTTCTTTTTTGGAAAGATCAGCCTTTGCCGGTTTTGATATTGCTTCAGAACCACCCTGTTTCTGAGTACTTGCATCGGGTGTTTCCTTTGTAACTGGTTTTTGTTCTTTTACAAATGCAGTTTCATGAAACAACTCTTTTCTTTCAGGTGTGGAAACGATCTCAAGAACAACCAAATTTGAGGGTTGGATTGGGATAAGAACTTCTTTTGCCTTGGCAGTTCGGGTAGTTACTGCTTCAATATATACCTTTCTTTTAGAAGTTGAAAGCTGAGTTATTTTACCAGTTTTGCCTCTTTCAACACCCCGAACAATTTTTACCTTGTCTCCTTTGCGAAGCAGAATACTCCTACGTTTTTTCTTCAGTTTTCCTTTAAGTTCTTTCGAAATATGCGCATGGAGCTTTTTTCTGCGCTCATGAAGTTTTGCATTATGATAATTTTTTCTTTCAGTATCGGATTTCA
>CAZLMI010000045.1:5158-7194 GCA_964560865.1 Microcaldota archaeon | reverse complement strand
ATGAATGTTTTCTTGTTTTTGAAATTAACTGCCTGCCTGACGTCCTCGCATTTGCTAATCATTTTTTTATCAAACAAATAAAACACCGTAAAGAAAATTATGTCTTAAAGCGCACTGACGCCCGAGACTGCCAATCCCAGTGTTGCCACATAAATTAACATAAATAATATGGCACACGCGATAACCCACACCAGCATGTTTAATATTACCGTTCCCAATGCGCGTCCGCCTGTCAGTCCGTAATTTACCCTGACTGCAAGATAATTGCAGTATATCATATAAATTACGGTTGCAAGAGAGAATAATCCAATACAACAATTGACGACTCCTCCGGCAACCGTGCTTCCGCCGATTGAAATCAGATTAGTCACCAGACTTATAATTGCGAACATTGCAATTACGAAAGATAGCATATGCAGCATGCCGGAATATTCCCCTTTACCACCTAAAAATTTCGCAATCATGTGTTGAGTCCAATTAGTCAATAAAAACAGGATAAGTGATATGGCCACTCCGATTATAGAAAATAATATTATGGTACCTGCAATCATAGGTGTACTGACTCCCTGTAATAGTGCGCTTCCTGCAGATGCACTGCTTCCCATAAGGACTGCAATCAACGAAGAGCTTCCTAAACCGAATAGGATAATCAGGTATACTATCATTACTGGTGCCTGGGCAATAATGGTTGCAAGTACAATTCGTTCGACAGCTCCCCGGATTGTTCCCTTCCCCTTTTCATCTTTAAAAAATTTTTCCAGATGATTATAATCAAAAACCAGCATCCATTTTCGGAAGTCAATCATGTTTGCACCTAAAGGTAACTAATACAAAAGATAATTAATTGCTTTCTTTTTGAGAAGCCTGCAGATTCATCATCTGCGGTGTTCTCTTATCTGTTTTTGCAATTTTTTGTTAAGGGTTTTCTTTTTTCCATGCCTTCCTTTTTTGCCTACACTGGTCAATCCCCTGAAAGCTCTGCCCCTGCCTTTTACTAAACCAGGTTCAACCGTTTTCATTTCCGGATCTCCGAGTATTACTTCAAAGAATTTATGGTTCCCGTCTTCGCCCACCCAATAAGAATTCATAACTTCCATATTTCTATATATTCTTGCAACCCGTTGTTCTGCGATTCTTTGATGTGATTGCCCGGGGGGTACAAATCTATAATTTGATTTTGGTTTTCTTCCACCCATTGGTTTTGGTCTTGCTCTTCTTCCCTTTCCTATTTTTACGCGCACGACGACATACCCTTTTTTTGCCTTATATCCGAGTCTTCGTGCACGGGGTAAATTACTTGGCCGGTCTACCCTGTTTATACTGGGTTCCTTTAGCCATGTCCGTACCTTGTTCTTATAAACATCATCTGCAGTCTTATATTCCTTTTCTAGCGTATTCTGTATATAATTATAAGCTCCCATAATATCTACCTTAGTCTTCCAATTTCAAAACTGGAACATTGCTTGTGTACAATGTTTCACTTGCTCATGTTTTTAAATATTTCTTTTTTAAAGTATGTACAGTTCCAATTTTGGTGTTTGCATGCAAGAAACTTCCGACCACACAAATTTTATGAAAACTGTTGACGAAATAAAACTCGCTGAACGGGAATCCGAAAAAATCATTTATGACGCTAAAGAGAAATCTGATTCCCTCTTGCGCAAGGCCAAAGAGCAGGTTTTTAAGGAAAAGGCGAAGGTTGCCGAGGAGATAACTACATTTAAAAATGAAAAGCTCCATGAAGGAAGTAAGGATATCGATACTGAAGTGCAAAAATTAATCAAGAAAGCAGAATCAGATGCACAAAAAATCAAAGAAATGAAATTGGATAAAAACAGGACGTCGACAATTGTAAACGATTTTCTTAAAACTATCTAAGGTTGATTTATGTTCACACCCGAAAAAATGCGAAAGGTCAGAATCATAGTAATGAAATCAGTAGTGGCTGATTTTATTAAATCCCTTCATGAAAAAGGCATGGTCGAGATCAAAAAGACGAATTATCCTAATCTTGATGTAGGTAGGCCTCTTGATTT
>CAZLMI010000045.1:0-5138 GCA_964560865.1 Microcaldota archaeon | reverse complement strand
CTGGTTAAATTGCGCGGTGTTAGCGCAGTTTTAAATAAATACTATTCAAAAAAAGGTTCCAAACCCATTTTATTACGGGCAGATGAAGCAGTCCGGGAATCATCCAATCTGGAAATCATCTCTAAATTAAAATCGCTTACCGAAGAATCCGAGCGGCTTCAAAATGAAATAGGTTCAGCCGAGAGTTTAGTAAAGACTGTCGGAAAACTGCTCCCGTTTAAAGGAATTGATTTTTCTAGGCTTAAAACCAAAACAGTTGACTACGTTATTGGTGAGTGTCCTAAAGAAAAGTTCGGTTCTCTTAAACTGAAACTTGAAAAAATGCCCACCAAGTGCAATCTGTTGGTTCCTGATAATCGCCTCTCCAACCTATTTCTTTTGGTTTATGACCGAAAGCCCGATTTTTCTGTAGAATCTGTTCTTGGAGAGATGGGTGTACATGTTTTTGCGGCTCCTGCGGGAATGACCCTCCCTTCAGTCATGTTTACCGGACTTGAAAATGAGCTGGTGCGTAAAAAAGCCCGTGTCGTCCAGATAAACAAAGAACTTGTTGAACTTGCAAAAAACAATGGCAGGAAAATCGATTCTTTAAAATATTCTCTTGAAGTTGCAGCTGACCGTGCTGAAATTACCTCTAAATTCGGATCGACAAATTCCGTCATGTTCCTGTCTGGCTGGATTAGGGAAAAGGAATATCCCGAACTCCAGACTCTTGTTGCTGAATTCGGAAGCAATGTCCATCTGGAAGAAAGCCCGGCATCACACGATGAAGTTCCGCCAGTTGTTCTTAATAATCCGTCTTTGGGTTCACCATTCGAATTCATTACAAAAAGTTATTCCCTTCCAAATGCGGTCGAAATTGATCCAACCATGATATACTTTATCACCCTCCCGCTTTTATACGGCATGATTGTTGGTGATGTTTTTTATGGCATCATGTCTATACTGATTGCATCCTGGTTTATGAAAAAATTTCAAAACAGTTATGTGATGTACAATGTTTCAAAAATTTGGTTTTATTCTGCTTTTCCAACCATCCTTTTCGGTATTATTTTTGATGAATGGTTTGGATTGGGGCACGTGGCATTCCTGAACTATGTCGGCAGTTGGTTCGGAGTTACCGTATTACACGAATCTCTATATCACGGTTTTCACAGAATGAAAGAGATTGCACTTCTTATAGCAGTAAGCGCTCTTGTGGGTATTTTTCATATTGCCATGGGCTTGATTCTGGGTGCAATAAACGAATGGAGCCATCACCGCAAGCATGCATATGCAAAAATTGCCTGGTTGGGTGTTGAGTTTGGGGGGTTTATCGCAGTTTTATCATTATTTTTCGGCCTTCTCCCGGCAGAAATCGGCTTTGGCAGTATCGGTTTATTATTAATCTCGATTGTTGGCTTGTTTTTTACTGAAGGTATAGTCGGGGTTATAGAAATTCCCGGTCTTCTTGGGAATATACTTTCTTATTCACGTATTGCCGCAATCGGTGTGGTGGGAGTAATCATTGCCGAACTTTTGAACGAGTTCATTCTTCCTGCACCTTCCCAGGGCATATTCGCATTAATATTGTTCCCGATTTTCATAGCACTCCACTTTGTAAATTGTTTTATTGCAATGTTTGAAGCATTGATACAGGGGGGGCGTCTTAATTTAATCGAGTTTAAATCAAAATTCCTTAAAGGTGGAGGGGCATTATTTGCGCCCTTCTCATTACGCTCAAAATAATTGAGGTGAAATATAAAATGGCAGATGTAGCAGGAAATTTTCTGACGACGGATGGCGGCCTTGCAATAGGCGCCGCATTGACAATGAGTTTAAGTGCACTTGCAGCAGCATGGTCCCAGGGTACCTTGGGTGCAGCAGCTATGGGTGTTGTTGCCGAAAGGCCTGAATTTGAGAAGAACGTTCTGATTTATATCGTTCTCCCTGAAGTTCTTGCAGTATTCGGTTTGATAGTTGCAGTGCTTTTATGGACTAAACTCGGCGGAGCAGCATAAGTTTTCCCCAGAGGTTGTTTAAATGGGGATTGAAAAACTTACGTCTTCATTGCTTACGGAGGCTAATTCTCAGGCCTCTGAGCTAGTGAAGAGTGCGGAATGGCACGTAGAACAAATGATTTCAGAGGAACGGGCAAAGGACAAAAATCTGATGAAGGATGCAGAAGCTGAAATTTCAGATATTCTGAAAAGCCAGAGGAATGAGCGAATTGCCTGGGCCCGGCTAGAGGTAAAAAGGATTCTTGCAGAAGCCCGCGAAGATGCAATCAATAATACGCTGGAGGATTTTTTTTCTCAACTAAAAAGTGCGCGCAGTTCCAAGGAGTATAAACAATTCCTTAAAACAAGCATCCGCGGTGCGGTTAATGATCTTGGTGGTCAAAAACTCATTGTGCATGTTGTTAAGGGAGATGCCAAACTTGTTGAAAAAATTCCAAATGCGCGGATAATCGAGGATTTGCAGGGTTTTGGCGGCGTAATTGTCGAGACTACGGATGGAAAAATGAGAGTCAACATGACCCTGGAAACTCTTGTCGAATCCAGAAAAGATGAATTGCGCAAGCGAATCTATGATCTGATGTTTTCAAAGTGATAAGATGGATTTTCCTAAAATAGAGAGCCGGGCGCTGAAATACGGGTTTTCCAATGCACGTGTTAAAGGTATGAAGGGCCTTTTACTTCCAATGTCCTTTATGGAAGAACTAATTCGTGTAAGGACCATCGATGCAATGGCCGAACTGCTTCAGCGTACTCACTATAAGGAAGATCTTGTATCTCTTTCAATGCACCATTCTGGTTCAGAACTGATTGAACTTGGTGCAAGCCGTCATTTTGAAAAACTGGTTTCCAAGATAAAAAAAATGGTTCCTAAAGACGATCTTCCAATTGTAAATGCTCTTCTTAGAAGATGGGATATCCTGAATCTGAAAACCCTGGTGGATGCAAAAAGGGCTGGAAAAAAATACGAGGAGATACGACCCTATCTTTTTGCCGTTGGAGATTTATCCTATGCTGATTTTGAGCGCATTGCAAAGTCCGATGAACTGGGAATGTTTGATGAAATAAAAAGGACTACCCTGGGTTCGGAAATGCTCTCATCAAGCACTGCGGATTTCTCTAAAAATATGAGGGGCATATTTGCAAATGCAATGAAAAATATGGATATGTTCACACAACTTGAAACAATCCTCGATGCATATGCCTATCTTTTTATGGAAAAAGGGTTATCGGAAGTTTCCGGTAAGGATGTCAGTCTTTTTCGCAGACTTTTGAAAAAAGAGATTGATGCAAGGAATATTCTGATGATTGAAAGACTCAAGAAGTATAATTACTCTATTGAGAAAATACAAACCCATCTGATTAAAGGCGGTACCCTGTCAGAGTCAGTTATCTTAAAACTGCTCGAGTCAAAGGACTACTCGGCAATTTTGTCAGTTGCCAAATCCAAGTTTCCAAAACTGGAATTGCCGGAAAGTAATGCGTCTCTCACTTCATTGGAGATTGCAATGGAAAAAGCAATCGCGGCAGAAAGACTTATTGCATTCTATCGCGGGACACTCACAATCGGAGTCATACTTGGTTTTATACTTTTGAAATATGAGGAAATAAGAAATCTAAGGAAAATCGCAAAAGCAAAGGAATTCAGAATTCCGGAATCTCAGATTAAAGAGATGTTGGTTGTGGTTTAATGGTAAAAGCAAACATAATCGTTTTGGGAGATGCTCCTTTGGTAACTGGATTTCAGCTTGCTGGTCTTGAAAACAGCAAACTTACGACCAACGAATCGTTTCAAAACGATCTTGAAGTCGCCCTTTCGGATAAATCAATTGGTGTAATTGTAGTTAATGAAAGAATGCTTAATGAGGTGGACTGGAAAATAAAAAAGAAGCTGGACAGTATCGCATATCCGGTCGTAGTGCCCATTCCAGATTCAAGTGGGGAAAGCGAATCCGGAAATGAAATACGTAATTTGATAAAGCGCGCATTAGGTTTCGACCTTGCCAAAAAATAAATGATTTAAAATATTCATGATTATCGGAAAGTTTTCCGACACTAAAATCAGGAAATTTCAGGAACAAGGTTCGCAAACTTTGTTCGGAATGAAATTTACTAACCAAGATACAAATAATACTGGAGATGAACAAAATGGCTGCAAAGAAAGGCGGATATATTCGGAGAATTTCAGGTCCTGTTGTTGAAGCTGTTGTCGAAAACGGCAAGCTATATGACGTAGTCAAAGTCGGTAAAATAGGACTTATCGGAGAAATCATTAAGATGGTTGGTGATACTTCGGTAGTTCAGGTATACGAAGATACGTCCGGTCTTCAGCCTGGCGAGCCGGTTGTAACTACTGGTCAGCCGCTTTCAGTGGAACTGGGTCCTGGCATTCTTGAGAATTTTTTTGATGGTATTCAAAGGCCCCTTAGATTTATGGAATCCCAATCCGGTGCGTTTCTTACCCGTGGTATTGTTGCACCGCCGCTTGACAGGAAAAAAGTCTGGGAATTCAAGGCCAAAGTCAAAAAAGGTGCAAAAGTAAAAGTCGGAGACATACTTGGAACAGTGCAGGAGACACAGCTTATAGAACACAGAATTCTTTCCCCTGTCGAAGGTAAAGTCGAGGATATTTCATCAGGCAAATACAAGATTGATGATTCAATTGGTGTTATATCGGATATTCAGGGAAAAAAGAACAATGTTTATATGTATCAGCGCTGGTTTGTCCGTAAGCCCAGACCGTCAATAGAAAAATTCCCACCAGTGATTCCATTGGTTACCGGCCAGCGGGTTATCGATACATTCTTTCCAATCGCAAAAGGCGGAACCGCATGCATTCCAGGCCCGTTTGGTTCTGGTAAAACAGTTACACAACAGGCATTTGCAAAATATTCCGATACCCAGATTGTGGTTTACATTGGTTGCGGGGAACGTGGAAATGAAATGACTGAGGTTCTTAAGGAGTTCCCGCACCTGACCGATCCTGCGACCGGAAGACCGCTTATGGAACGTACTATGCTTATTGCAAACACTTCCAACATGCCGGTTGCTGCACGTGAAGCTTCGATTTATACCGGGATTACAATTGCAGAATATTTCAGGGACATGGGTTACGACGTTGCATTGATGGCAGATTCTACA
>CAZLMI010000044.1:0-7197 GCA_964560865.1 Microcaldota archaeon | reverse complement strand
TGTCGTCATACCAACAATATTGTACGGCACTACCAACCTGGCAACAATATTTACACCAGTGCAGATGGTAGTTATTGCGGTTGTTGCAATGATATACGTGCCTTGCATTGCAACCATTGAGGCACTGAGAAGGGAATTCGGACTGAAAAGAACGGTTTTCATAACCATTTTTGAAATTGTTTTTGCAGTGATTCTTGGCGGGGGCATATCCTGGCTGCTCAGGTTAACAGGATGGCTTTGAAATCAGTTCTTAACCCATATTGCAGTACATTAATTTTTTAGCAGCCTGCCAAGCAAAGGCGGGGTAACGAACGTAGTAAGAAGTGCCATTGCTGAGATTACCGAGTATTCCGCAGTTGTGAGAATGGCAGTTGTAAGCCCGATTGAAGCAATGATAAGAGCCACCTCACCGCGTGGTGACATACCTATTCCCACAATCAGTGCATCTTTCCATTTTAGTTTTGCCCAACGGGAAGCCAGAGTACATGGAATAAATTTGGTGAGGACTGCGATTATGGTAATTATGATTATGGGGACTGCATAATCGGCAATCGCCTTCACATCCACAAGCATACCCAGGGTTATGAAAAAGATTGGCATAAAAAGCAGTTCGAGCCCGTAGGTTTTTCCTTCGATTTCCTCATGGTGACGGCTACGGTTTAGAATCACCCCGGCCATGAAAGCACCGACAATCGCCGAAAGCTTAATGAATTCGGCAAGATAGGCATACAAAAGCATAAACGCAAGCACAAGAAGAAATCTCCTTTGGCTCATATCCTTCCTGTCCAGATACCTGATAAAATAATCCCCGGCAACAATGCTCCCGAATAGGAATACCAGGGCAGAAGCAAAGGTATACAATAATGGTTCGATAGAACTTGCCCCACCGGAAATATTGATTACAAATGACAGAACAAGAAGGCTGAGTACATCATCAATAACCGCTGCACCGATGATTATCTGCGAAAACCGTTCTCCAAGAAGATTGAGTTCTTTCAAAAGAGCTACAGTAACACCGACACTGGTTGCAGTCAATGCTGCACCCATAAACATGGAATATGCAAACGCACCCCCGGTAAAACCTGCATAGAAATACCCGACTATAAATGGAATAACAACCCCGCAAATCGCAACAACCAGGTTGTCTTTTGCAAATATCCCCTCGAGCTTATTGTGCAAACCGACCTTGAACAACAGGATGATTGCACCGAGCTGTGCAAATACATGAATCATTTCATCAGACTTCAGGACATTTGGCGGGGTCTGTGGCAATGTAATCGGGAGATTTAAAGACTGAAGCGACTCAAGGCCAAACGTAAGAAAACTCTGGCTCATAAGAATACCCAACACCATGAGCACCATTACTGAGGGCTGTTTAAGATAAATGACTGCAATTTCACCGGCCACTGCAAGCAAAAGCAGGAAAACGATTTCAAAATAAATGTGTTTTTCATCTTCAACATGATCAAAGATGCTTGCACGGATGATGGTAAGAAACATCAAAAGAAAAACGAACAACAAAATAAACGGAATAACTTTTGTAGATAAGGATTTTACCCGGGCAAGTACCATAAATTTAATGAGGTGTAATGTTATTTTAAGGATATACGATAGTAATATTGCCAGATACCATAAAAATTTGGATGTGAATTATATGAAAATCATGCAGGAATTTATGGAATTCATTAAGGAATACAAGGTAATGGGAATTGCGGTTGCTTTCATAATGGCTGCTGCAGCAACTGCACTGGTGCAATCCCTTGTAAATGACATAGTAATGCCGATAATAACTCCGTTTATACCTGGAGGTGCATGGCAAACAGCCACGCTTTCACTTGGGCCCATAGTGCTAAAGTGGGGCTCGTTTCTGGGTGCTGTAATAAACTTTATCATACTTGCATTCGTAGTCTTTATGATAGCAAAAATGGTGCTCAAGGAAGATAAGGTTGCAAAAAAATAGGAGTATACTTCAGTAGACGAAATAAAAACGCCTTTTCATTTTTTTATTTATCTGATTTTGGAACGCTAGTAATTGTGACTGGAGCTGGTACATGTGCAAGCCGGTTGTGTCTACGAATTGCATCATCTATCTCTTTAGTGGTTGGAAATCCCCTCAATGGTTCTGATGCTGGCTTTGGGATATAACTAGGTGGTTTGCTTTGTTCAATTGCAGCTTTTTTTCGATTTTCCGTTACACGTGTTATTGGAGCCACATTATTTAGTATATTTCCAATAATTTATGAAGATTTGCATTTTCCAGGCAGGGTTGCATATTCCGAAGAGTATTCGCCTGGAACCGGGGGGCCCATTTCCCCGATTTTAAAGCTTACGAAAAAAACTTTTGAAGCACCGGCATTAAGCGCCCCTTCAAACGAACTGGTGATGGAATCCTTTGAACTATACTGCGCCTCGGTAACCCAAATGGACTTGTTGGCACCGTAATTATTTATTGTTTGTTTGAATTTTTTCACATTCAGCGTGTCACGGTCGCCAGTACCGATATAGTGGATATTTGCAATGTCAACATACTGCGAAGCACCTGACGAGTACATTGTTTCCCAGAATGAGAGGAACTTGAAATCAGTGCCTGCAGCACCACCCTGAACGATTGTACATCCATTACATGCATTCTTTATTGCCTCGTGGCTCGACTTAAGAAGCTCGAGATAATCGTTCGTGCTGCCTTTAAAAAAGGAGAGTGTCTGCTCATTCATTTCAGGCTCATTTAGGACTTCGTAGTACTTTATAGGAAGTTTAAGACCGGGCATATCGTCAATTCCATCACCGTCATATCGTTCTGCAAGCCTGGCAATAAATTTTTTGTAAGCAGTCATGTTGCATGGGGCACAGCGTTTTGCAGGAATGCCACTGGTGAAACCGCCTTTTGTGCTTGGGTAGAACTGGTCGCTGGAATCAACTTCACAGCCCTGTTTGCATGTCTGATCCCAGTCTGCAAACGGCCAGATTGTTGCAAGCATTGCAACGTTGTTTTGCTGTGCCGCCTTTACCCAGGTGTCGGTTTCACTAAAGTCGTATGTTCCGGGTGTTTTTTCAATAAACCCCCATGAAAACGGCCCTGGATGCGGTCTTGCCCATGCACCACCGATAAGACTAACCATATATAGCTCGGATGAGTCACCGACAAGAAAACCCACGCAGTTTGATTCGATGGATGCAGGAATCGCGAGCTGGAGCGATACGGAAGAAGAAGCGTTCTGCGCTACCACTGTTGTGTTGTTTGCGGTTGAAGAAATGTTTGATGTGTTGGAAATGTTTGCATGTATGCCGATGCTGGCATTGGCGGTCTGAACTGGCGAAGTATTGGAGGCATTAGGAGCCGGAGAGGACGCATTTGGAGCTGCAGATGATGCGTTGGGTGCTGAAAGCGAATTATTAACGGTAAGGTTAATTTCAGATGATGTTGGAGGGGAAATACACCCCAAAAATAGCAGTCCGATAACCAGAATAACAAACGGTTTTTTCATGAACGAATGTTACAGATAAATATTAAAACAGTTATTGGGACGATTCTGCAGGTTTTTTAACACGTCGCAGGCATAATAGATATGATGCATGCATAATGGCTGCCAGAGCTATAAGCAATGAAGGCATGTTGAACAGCATGCATCATTTATAATTTTTGGGTTTATGTTTCGAACCTTTCGCAAACCAATAAATAGATTGCAGGCTAATGAAATTGTTGAGGAGATAATATGGCATATGAAGCAAAAAACTATGAGAACCTGCTTGGAATAAATGGATTTAGTGAAACGCTTTTGAAAAACCATTTTACATTATATCAGGGGTATGTGGCAAACACCAACAAGACCGCAGAACTGCTGAAAAAGCTTGAACCCGGAACTCCGGAATATGCGGAGGTAAAGCGCAGGTTTGGCTGGGAATATAATGGAATGAAACTTCATGAATATTATTTCAGAAACATGACAAATGAGGAAACCAGCCCGGATAAAGAATCTGCCTTGCTGAAAAAGATTGCCAATGAGTTTGGTTCCTATGAGAACTGGGAAAAAGATTTCCGGGCAACAGGCGCAATGCGGGGAATTGGCTGGGTTATTTTATATTATGACAGATCCGGTGACAGGCTGTTCAACTGCTGGATAAACGAGCATGACGAAGGCCATCTGGCAGGTGCAAAACCGCTCCTTGTAATGGATGTCTTTGAGCACGCTTATATGACGGATTATGGACTAAAGCGGGCAGATTATATTACCGCATTCTTCAAGGCAATAAATTGGAAGAATTTAAGTGAGAAGTTTGACTGCAGTATGCAAAATAAATGCTGTAACAGCAAATGAGGCAAAAAAATGCACATCACAATAATTCTTGGAACCGGGCGTATTGGACGGCAAAGCGAAAAGGTGGCAAATTTTATGCTGCAGGAAGTGAAAAAAACAGGGAATGGGACGGAATTGATTGATGTGCGCGATTACAGAATAGAAGTAACCGACCGGACCGGTGAAAGCAGGCAGGCAAAAACATTCACTGAGAAAATAAAAAAAGCAGATGCGCTGATTATGGTATCGCCGGAATATAACCACAGCTACCCGGGAGAGCTGAAGATGATGCTGGATATGCTTTATGATGAATACGCAGGCAAACCAGTTGGCATATGCGGAGTGTCTTCAGGGCAATTCGGAGGTGCAAGAATGGCTGAAAAGCTTAAACTGCTATGCCTTGAACTTGGTATGGCACCAGTCAGGGAAACTGTATATTTTGGAAATGTGCAGGATTTGTTTGATGGAAATGGAAAAATAAAAAAACAAGAGTACCAGGAACGCGTGAAAAGGCTTGTTGAAAAATTAAATGTACCCATAAAAAACTAACCAAGCCCGTATGCCTTGATTAGCCACATGAACGCAATTCCGAAAAAGAACACTGCAAGCGCAGTTAGTTTTTCCACCCCTTCTGATTTATGGATTTCTGGAATAAGGTCTGATGCTGCAATGTAAATGAAATTGCCTGCTGCAAATGGAACAAGAAACGCGGAAAGGCCATCCACACCGGAAAGGAAGTAGCCGGCAACCGCACCAAAAATAATCGTGGATTGCGCTGCTGCACTAAAAAGAATTGCCTTGTTTCTTGATAAACCACCTTTCACCAAAACCCCGAATATTCCAAGCTGCTGTGGAAGCTCATGTGCAATTATAGCGATTATAGTTGCTATTCCAAGTGGAATACTTACAAGAAAACTAGCTGCAAGCACAAACCCGCCAAGAAAATTATGGAGCCCGTCGCCAACAACCATCATATAAGAAAATGGGTGTACGTCACATTCCTTGCAGTGGTGCCAGTGGATATATGCTTCCAGCAGGATAAACAAAATAAATCCGGCAAGTACAAAAAGAAGCACGTTGTCTGTTGCCGAATTTTCAAGGGCTTCGGGAAGCAGATGAAGGAATGCACCTCCAAGAAGGCTGCCTGCTGCAAACGCGGTAAGGACATGGACTATTTTTTTCATGTCCTGGTTACTAAGCCAAAGGGAAAAAACACCCACAAATCCAAGAAGTGCATCAAGAACCGCACAACCGAGTATCCAAAGAAAAGTATCCATGATTATTTTGGAAGTGGATTAGTTAATAAATATTACTATAAAAGTTAATAACAATTGCAATAGAACCGACAGGAAATTAATAAAACAGGTGAAAGCAATGGAAATAATTAGCATGTCAATGGACAGTGAAAGCGTAAAGGAAATGGAAAACATGATGGCGCTTACCGGAATAAAAAGCAGGTCGCGACTACTCAGGATGGGGCTTGCTTCCCTGCTGAATGAGTATAAAATAATTGAAAAAATGAAAGGGCAACAGACAGTAGTTTTTATGGTAACGCATGTCGGTGAACGACAAGCGGATATGAATAAAATAATGCATAGGTTTGGGCATATAATCAGGACAAACATGCATCAGCATTCTGAAAGGGGTTGTCTGGACATATTGATTGCAGAAGGAAACGCAGAAGAGATAAGGGAAATGTTTGCCTCAATAAAAAATATGAAAGGAGTTGGGAATGCCTTTTGCTCGGTTATTTAATTAGATGCTATGGGATTATGGGTGCAGAAGCAGCGCTAAGATCATTTATATCATTAAGAAGAGTTTGAGCTCTTGATCTTGAAGAAAACGAATAATCACGGACAAATTGATAAGCATCCGTAGAACCAGTATATGTGATGATAATACCCAAAACCAGATTCATTTTTTGCAATACTCTTCTTGCATCATCATACAAACCCGCATTTGAGTAGAATTGTGCAGCTGAGATATAAAACGACATCGAATGGGGTACGTCAATGTCTGTTGGATCAGACAGGATTCCGCATTCAAATTTAAATCTACCTTGTTGAATAAAAAGATCACGAGTAAGTTCTGCCTCAGTAAGACAAAATTTTGCCGCCATAGTGGCTGCCTTTCTATATCTATTCTGATTTCTAGTTATCCTACTCAATAGTAATTTTGTACTAATACGAACTGGAAGAATTGGGGGCTTGGGTTTGAAAAGTTTTAATTTTTTTACGGTTTGACCTGCGCACATGAAATTAGTAATGTGACAAAAAGTATAAAAAAGGAGCCATAAGTCGAATGGTACTGCCAAAAGAAAAATGAAGCAGCATTAGCAAGCAAATAGCTATTTGTCTGGTTCTTTTCCGCGTTTCCCGAGCCGGTGGTCAAGCATAAGCAGGCCATTGCTGCTTTCTTTTACCATTTTAAGCTGTTCCACGATTTCACTTGCAGAAGCTTCCTCTTCCACCTGCTCGTCCACAAACCATTTGAGCATGGAATCAGTTGCATGGTCTTTTTCAGCCCTTGCAAGGTCAACAAGTCCGTGGATAAGTGAGGTGACTTCCTGCTCATGTGCATACGCATCGGAAAATGCTTCGAGCGGGGATTTCCATTCTTCCCTGGGTTTTTCTATTGCAGAAAAAACCGCCCTGCTTCCGCGTTCCACAATGTGATTGTAGAATTTCATTGCATGGGAAAGTTCCTCTTTTGCCTGCACAGCCATCCAGTGTGCAAACCCCTTCAGGTTATTTGATTCAAAATAAGCTGCCATTGACAGATATAAATACGCGGAGTATAACTCGGCATTTACCTGCTTATTCAATGCATCCAATACTTTCTTTTTCATAGCCATAATAATCACCTTGGTTTACTTAGTTGATTATATTTTGCCTACTAAATC
>CAZLMI010000043.1:0-7318 GCA_964560865.1 Microcaldota archaeon | reverse complement strand
CCCTTCGATATCATTCTCAAAACATAATACAAACAACAACTGGAGAGACAAAAGCGCCTGGGGAGATTTAAAACAATTAAAAAAGCATATTGGACTGGTTATCAAAAAACTCGAGAACGACTTGAATTCCGATGTTTTCTATAATGTAAATATGCCAGATGACCTTTCTGCACCAAAAATCCTTATGACGAATAATATGCAAAGGCAACGTTTCAAAACAACGGTAACAAAAAGATTTGACCCAAGCAGCAAAGCATATTTCTGGATAACCGGAACCCAGCCAACAGTTGAAGCGGGAACAGATTTTCATGAGGTCACCAGAAACAAGAATATAACTATCACTGCAGTCCCATTACAGATGTTCAAAGCAGTGGAAGTTGAAGAGAAATAATTCGGCAATAGCACTTCAATCAATATAAAAAATATGACAGGTTAAAATGCGCGCCGCATTGTCTTTCTTGTCTTTAGATGTAATGTGGCATTAAATTTCTTTTTCAGGAATTCCTTGGCTGCTTTTATCCTTTCCCCTGCCTTGCCAATTGCAAGACCGCGGTCTTTTTCATCAACAGTCAGGAGAATTGCCTGTTCACCCATCACATCCCTGAGTTCGATATCTTCAATGGTAACATTATTGAAAAAATTCCTTATAAAAAGATCCATTTGCGGGCTATCTCCAATAATAACGACCTTTTTATTAAATATTTTACGAAGCTTTGGTATATTTGAACCTTGTTTTCCAATGGCCCTGCCAAGGAGTGGTTGGTCCACAAGAAAAAGGATTGTCTCGGAAAGAATCATGTAATCTTTGGGCATGACCTTGGTAACATTTTCAAAACGGGAAAGATAATCAAGATCATCGCTGGTAAATTCAACCAAATTTACACCTATTTCTTCTGGACAAAACTTAGAAGGTTTGATGAACCCTGATCAAACACCGAAAGCACTGAAACAGGGAATGGTTTTCCGCAAACCGAACCCAAATCCATAGTTGTACCGGGAAATTCAAATATGGAAACCGATGATTTTTCAGCAAATGAAACAATCTTGGTTCTGACTTCGGCAGGGACATTTGCAGCAACTACAAAAAGTTTTGCCTGACCGGCAGAAAGACCAGACCTGTAACCAAAATCAACTTTTCCACTTTCAACCGCCAGTCTGATTGCAGCCGTCAGTGGATTTTCCTTTTCTTTTTTGGACTTTCTTCGCCTGACCACTTTTTTTCTGAATCGCTTTGGGGATTTTGCTTCTGGTTTGGTTGTTTCTTCCAACACTTCTTCTTCCGTAGTTTCCTCTTCCTTTGTCATCAGATTCACCACAAATTTAATTCTTCTTTGATTTTACTATAAGTTTTATCTTTCCGGTACCGACCGGCACGGTTTGCCCTACAATAATATTTTCAGTAACACCGATAAGCTTCTCTTCTTCAGCAGTAGACGCTGCGTGAATCAGGTGTTTAACGGTTTCCTCGAAAGCAGCCCTTCCGAGCACACCGACTTTTTCTCCTGAAAGACCATGGCGGCCAATAGATTTGATAGAACCGCTAAATGTCATTGCATCGGCAATAATCATAATGTGGCGTATGTCCACATAAAGCTTTTGCATTTCCATAACATCGTTTATTTCCTTGATAATTGCATTGCGTGCAGCATCAATACCGAATACACGTTCGATTTCTTTTACATTGTTTGTATAAATCCGGGTAGGATCAACTGCAGGATGTTCCATTGCACCAAGGATATTAAATCCTGCCGCCCGTATGAAGTAGCCCTTTTCATTTTTAACTACAACTGCACGGCTGATTCCTTTAATTCCTTTTACAATGGTGTCGCGGATTTTATTAACAAGTCTACGCACATATCTTGCGGTTACGGCAGTTTCCTTTTTCTCGCTTGGTTTTGATGTTTTTGAGGATGGTTTTGCTGACGGTTTTGAGACGATCACTTTTTTTGGCTTTATGACCAATTTGTTTTCCCCATATGATTTCATGAATGGCTCATACTCGGCAAGTGCTTTCTTAAATGCCGCAAAGCTAACACCCAGGGATTTGCCGTCTTTCTCACTATATTTGATTAATATGCTAAGGCTTTCCAGGTCATCGATAACGTTTGCAACATCAGAAACAAAAACACTCGATACCTCTTTGGCAACCTTTTCTGCCTCGGTCGGACTCCTTGAAAAAGCGCTCTTCAGATAGATATCGATGATTGGCTTTTTTGGCTCTTTTTTTGCATCAACAAGTTCAATAAGCCGGGGAAGACCGGTTGGAACATGTTCAGCAACACCTGCGTAGTGAAAAGTACGCATCGTCATCTGTGTACCTGGCTCCCCAATACTTTGGGCAGCGACAACACCAACAGCTTCGTATGGCGCAATTGAGACTTTTTTTGAAACCATAAAAATCACCTTATGCAGTATCGACATCATCCTGTTTTGCAACATCTGCGACTTCAGTCTTGCTCGCATACATTGGATCTAAACCATCTCCACCGTACACGAATTGCACTATTGAAAGATCGGCATTTCTTACAGTCATGTCATCATAAACCACAAGATCCTGAAGTGCGTTTATAAGCCTGCGTTGCATGTAACCCGAACGGGCAGTTCTTATAGCTGTATTGACAAGTGCTTCACGACCACCCATAGAATGTTGGATAAACTCGTAAGGAGTAAGACCGGTTCTGAATGAGCTGTAAACAAAACCATGTTCCTTTCCGGTTAATACACTCTCAGAGAAATATGGTAAAATCCTCCTTCGGTACCCCCTTTGGGTTCGTTTGCTTCGGACAGTTTGTTGTGCAACAAGAGCAGCCATCTGGATTGCATTAAGCAGGCTCCCTCTTGCTCCGATTTTAGCCATGACAATTGATGGATTGGCAATAGTCAAATCCTTTTCAACAATCTTGCCAACATCTTCACGAACCTGAGAAGTTATTTGAATAATGGTATTTTCAAGCGTTTCGTTCAATGACATTCCCGGAGCCCTGTCAAGCGACTTGTTTCGGTATTGCATTACCAGATTATCAATTTCACGATCCATTTTATTGGTTAGTTCACGTAATTGACCATATGCTTTTTCAGAAAGAGTATAATCCTTAAGCGAAACGCTCAGCCCATAACCAGAAATTGCCATTAATGCAAGCTTGGTTATACCATCCAAAAATTTCTTGGTAAACTCGGGACCTTCCTGAATGAAAATTCTCTCGAGAACTTCGCTTTCCATTGCTTTGCTTTCAACTGCACCTTTGACAAGTTTGCCGTTGCGGATAACAATTTCCTCGCCAAGCTTGGATTGTGCAATCCTTATGCTCAGTTTTTCCGGAAGCAACTGGGAAAACAATAATTTACCGGAAAATTTACCGTTTTTCCGATCTGGTTCCGGCAAAGTGGTTATTCCAACTTTATATAGCATGTCGGAAGCTTCTTCTTTTGTAAATTCACTTTCTTCGCGGGTAAGGAAATAAAGACCGGAAACATGATCTTCCTGTGGTTTTATCAATGCGTGACCATTTCTAGGAGATAATATCTGCCCGGATACTTTCATAAGGTATCTTGCTTCGGCCTGGGCTTCCTGGGTTTGCATGATATGAAGATTCATTTCATCTCCATCAAAGTCTGCATTGTATGGCGAAACAACAACCGGATTAAGTCTGAATGTCTTGCCAGGCATAACGCGAACTTCGTGTGCCATCATGGATATTCTGTGCAGTGATGGCTGCCGGTTAAACAATGATATATCCCCGTCAATTATTTGACGTTCCATAACCCACCCGACTTTAAGATTCTCTGCCTGTTCCTTTCGTATTTCTTCAGTAGCTCCTACTTTAAGCCGTTTTGCGTCAGACCTGATGATGTAAGTCGCAGAAGGATATCCGTCATGGAGCACGAATTTTTTACATTCATCGATATTCCATTCCGTAATGGTTATTGGAATTGTAAGCTCTTCTGCAATTCTTTGCGGAACTCCGACCTCATCCATTGAAATTGCCGGGTCCGGGGAAATGACAGTACGTGCTGAAAAATTGACACGCTTTCCCGAAAGGTTGTATCTGAAACGACCTTCTTTGCCTTTCAGCCGCTGAGCAAGTGTTTTCAATGGCCTTCCGCTCCTGTGCCGTGCAGGCGGAATGTTAGGTGTTTCGTTATTGAAATAAGTAGTTACGTGATATTGAAGCAATTCCCAAAGGTCTTCGATAATCAACTGTGGTGCACCTGCATTGATATTTGCTTCAAGCTTCTGGTTGATTCTGATAATATCCACCAGTTTATGGGTAAGATCATCTTCACTTCGTTCACCGGTTTCAAGAGTTATTGAAGGACGGACGCTTACCGGAGGCACAGACAATGAGGTTATGACCATCCACTCAGGCCTTGCATAAATAGGATCAAAATTAAGAGCCCTTAAATCATCATCGCTTATGGAAGCAAGCCAATCCCGGATATCATTTGGAAGCAGCATGTTTTTATCCATAAAAAATGTCGTTGGCTTGAGTATTTTGATTTCAGAAAGAACGGTATCGCAATGGGGACACTTTTTAACTGAAGTTTTTTCAGATTTTTTTGATTTGACATCGGTTTTTTCTTCCTTTTCTGGCAGTTCGATTACCTTTTCCGGTTTTTTGACAGCGGCATCCTCGGCAACAGAACCATCAAGGATGGACGGAACCAAATCTTCATCCGGTATCTTGACATCTTTTTTAGCATCAATTGCAGGTATTTCGTCTATCTCGGTAACAACGACCTTTTTGCCAACGAGTTTGTGGCAATTTGGACAGGTCGATTTGAGAACCATAAAAATATTCTTGACAAACTCGACATGTACAACTGGTCTTACCAAATCAATGTGCCCAAAATGGCCAGGGCATTCCTTAACCTGACCACCACATGTTTTACAACGAAGACCCGGATCAACGACACCCAGCTTCGTATCAACAAGGCCACCGTCAATCGGATAACCGTCATCATCATACGTATCTGGAACGATTATTTTTGATGCTGACATCTTCCTGACCATGTCCGGAGAGAACACGGAAAACTTTATTTTATCAAGAACCTTTTGAATTTCTAATGAAACCATAGCATCAACCCTTATCCCTCAATAATATCCTTGGAAATATTGCCATCGAACGAATTTCATCCAATAACAGCTTGAACGCATAACTTATTTCAACCGGTTCAACATTCTCACTGTCACAAATCGGGCAAACGTCCCTGTTTCGTGCATAATCATGGGTTGCAATAGCACCACATTCACTACACACCAGCTGAACGGTCTTATCACTCTCTTCAAGAAGCCTTTCCTTGATGAGCATACTGGCACCGTAACCAATCAGGCAATCACGTTCCATCTCTCCGAATCTAAGACCACCCTCTCTTGCACGCCCTTCAGTCGGCTGGTGGGTAAGCAACTGGACAGGACCTCTGCTTCTTACGTGCATCTTATTTGATACCAAATGGTGAAGCCTCTGGTAATACACATTGCCTATAAAAATCTTGGATTTAATCTGTTTTCCAGTATTACCGTCGTATAATACCTCTTCACCGTATTCTTCAAAACCATTCTTTTTGAGTATTGCCCTGTATTCATCTTCAGTATTTCCGCCAAAAGCAGAACCATCCATAAGCATTCCGCCAATTGCGCCCGCCTTTCCGCCAAGCATCTCGAGCAAGTGGCCTGCAGTCATTCTTGAAGGAATTGCATGTGGATTGACAATCAAATCCGGAGAAATTCCATCTGAAGTAAATGGCATATCCTGTTGCGGGATAAGCATGCCAATGATTCCTTTTTGTCCGTGCCTTGAAGCAAGCTTATCTCCTATTTCAGGAACTTTTATGCTCCTTATTCTAACTTTTACCATTCTGTTTCCGCTAGGACCTTCAGTTATCAAAACTGAGTCAACACGTCCGGATTCACCGGGCTTTAATGACAATGAACTTTCTCTTTTCTTTTCCTCAACTGCACCAAACACGGAGATTTCTTCGAGAAATCTGGGAGGAGATGTTTTTCCAACAAGCACTTCCTTACCATGCACATAACTTTCAGGAAAGACAATACCATCCTCGGCAAGATGCTGGTACGCCTCATCTCCACGATAACCAGAAACCTCAGTAGTGGGTATTTCTATCTTGTCTTTCTGACCACCCGGATAAAACCGCTCTTCAGTTTCATACGTCTTAAACATGACAATTCTGTGCAAACCACGATCTATTGAAGATTTATTTACAACAATTGCATCAGCCATGTTGTATCCATAATAACTTGTGAGTGCAACAATGCAGTTCTGGCCTGCGGCCTTGTTTTTCAAACCAAGAGCACGGTAAGTCGAGGTCTGCACCATGGGCTGCTGTGGATAGTACATTATATATGCACGTGTATCATAACGCACATTAAAATTACTGCAATATGTTCCAAGAGATTGCTTTGCCATGGCGCAAGCCATAGTGATTCTTGGACTGGAGTTATGTTCCGGATAGGGTAAAACAGATGCAACCACACCAAAGATATTCGCAGGGTCCACTTCAAGATGGGTGTGTTCCTGTTTAATATCCTCTTCTTTTATTGCAATAAAACTGTTTTCCTCTTCCTGGGCATCCATATATTCAATAATGCCCATTTTAACCAGATGATTCCAGTTTAATTCTCCTTTTTTCAATCTTGAGAGAAGCTCTGGAGTAAATCTGGATTTTCCATCTTCAATTACAATATATGGCCTGCGGACACGACCTTTATCAGTAGTTATATGGAGCTCATTTATCTTTTCATTGTAATATAGGTTGGCCTGTCCATTAAGCTCATTCATTCTTCTTCGCTCCCTCAACCGTTTAACAAGATTTTTTCCATCAGGATGATAACCAACAAATTTACCATTAAGGTAAACCGAAGTTTTTCCGTTTCCAACTGATTTCTTTTTTGCCATAAGAATCATCCTTTACTCTTTTTTTACATCGTAAGCTTTGAGAAGCCGTTCAATCTCCTCGTCATCCATCCCAATGGAAACTTCCGCCATTACTGCCAAATTTTTCACAAGTGAACAGCTTGGTCCTTCAGGAGTTTCATTCGGACACAATTTTCCAATATGTGTTCCATGAAGATCACGCGCTTTGAAGTGCGGGTGTTTTTTTGAAAGAGGAGAGATAATTCTTCTTAGATGGGATATTGAAGACAGGTAACTGACCCGGTCAAGAAGCTGTGAGATACCTGTTTGGCCGGCAATCCAGTTTCCGGTTGCCATTGCATAACGGATACGGTCACCCATGGCATCCTGTCGAATAAGCGTATGCACCTGCAACCTTCTGCCACGGGCATCCGCCCGTGATGCCT
>CAZLMI010000042.1:0-7337 GCA_964560865.1 Microcaldota archaeon | reverse complement strand
AAACATCACTGGTATATTATTCAACAACAAAAAGCCTCTGGAGATATCTGAATAACACCTGGAGAAGGGTGGAATCGGACGTCCGAGTGGAATAGATTTTTAAATCATAGGAGCGATTGTCTGGTATGACTGCTACAAAGCAGAAATCCCTCGCAGTTGCACAAGTTGCAGCATATGTAAAAACAGTAACGCACAGCGACAGCCTCTGGTCGGCAATCATAGTATTTTTTGGAGCACTTTTTCTTTTGGCGGCAATTCCGTTTTATCCTTCATTCCTGGTTCCAATACTCGCGGCAGTTTGTGGGTTAATCGCATTTAAAAAACCACCCGCTGGAACCATGCTGGGGGTATTGCTGCTGTTCCCGGCAGTTTCCTACCAATCGCCCATATTCGGATGGCTGTTCATACTGATAATTGCAGGCGTAATTTTTGAAGTTGTTGAACGATGGAAAGAGATATCCCTGCTTGAAATTTTGATACTTGCACCATTTGCATTCGGAGCAAATCCGATATTTGGGTGGGTAACGATTTTTGGAATGGCAGTATGTGCGTATCATTTTGGATCAAAGAAAAGCATTGCCATAAGCATATGTTCAGTCTTTTTCATCTTACTGCTTTCGGCAACATGGGTTGAACCAAACGGGGCTTTTATGCCTTTAAAACTTTCACAGTATACCGCATATGCCCCAGTTCAGCTGACAAAAAATGCAGTCCTGATGACCGAAGTAATACCAAAGGCGGGTGCATCGGTTATCTCACTTGCCAATCTGAAGCATATGAGTGAGATTGGTCCGGGAATCGGCACTACCATCAGGAATATAAGTACGATATTTCTTGGAGATTCCGGATTAATTCAGGTTGTTGCATGGGTCCTTATATTATATGGAATAAGCTACATATCAGGAATAATAAAAAAAAGAAAACAGATGATATCCTCGTTGGTTTTAATTCTTGTAATCCCGATATACTACGGAATTTCGATTTTGTTTGAAGGAACATTCCACATTGAATTGATTTACGCAGTTGGTTCATCTATAGTGCTTATGGCAATACTGGAACAGTTTGGAGTGGTAGTGACCCAAGAAGAAATGCTAAGAAAATCGGAAAAAGCTATGGCATTTGGAAAGCACGGAATGAGCGATGTCGGAACGGGCTCGGATATTTCACTTAAAGACATCGGCGGATATGAAGATGTAAAGCAGGAACTAAAGGATTCGATAGTACTGCCTTTGGAAAAAAAGGGCATCGCAGATGCTTATGGTCTAAAACCACCTTCAGGAATCCTGCTTTTTGGCCCCCCGGGTACGGGTAAAACAATGCTCATGCGTGCCATGGCCAAGGAAATGAAGTATAGTTTCATAAATGTAAAATCATCGGAGATTTTATCGCAATGGTATGGTGAAAGCGAAAAAAACCTCGCCGAAGTTTTTGAAAAAGCGCGAAAAAATTCCCCGACAATACTCTTCTTTGATGAGATAGATGCACTTGCCAAAAAAAGAACGGATTTCAATACTGATGATGTGGGACCAAGAGTATTGTCAACATTCCTGACTGAAATGGACGGGGCAATAAAAAACAATAAAACAGTCCTGGTGATAGGTGCAACAAATGTCCCGCAAAAACTCGACGCTGCGATGCTAAGGCCTGGCAGATTTGACAAGATAGTATATATGCACCTCCCGGATCCGGATGCAAGGGAATCAATATTCAGGGTTTACCTGAATCCGAAGAAAGTGCCTGTGGAAACGGATATTGATTATAAAAAACTTGCAAAAAAAACCAACCGGTTCTCAGGTGCAGACATTGCGAATGTAGTCCGGGAAGCAGTTAAGATTGCAGCCAAAGAAGCAAATGCAATCGGATCAATTGTACCTATATCTGATTCCCATATTACCAGAGTACTTGCTTCAGTAAAACCATCGACATCAATCGCTTCGCTGGATGAATATGAACAGTTCAGGCTCGATTTCGAAAGAAGAGTCGAAGGAAAAGAGGAAACAAAACCAAGAGAGAAGACTGTGACATGGCAGGATGTCGCCGGATTGAAAAACGTAAAAAAAGCGCTTCTGGAAACAATTGAACTTCCATTATTGCATGAAGAAATGATGAAGGATTATGGAGTAAAACCAAGCAAGGGAATCCTGTTATTTGGTCCACCTGGTACTGGTAAAACGCTTATAGTAAAGGCGGCATGTAATGAACTAAAGGCATCTTTCCAGTCCTTGAGCGGTGCAGAAATAATGAAAAAGGGATATACTAAGGCAGTTGAGGTCGTAAGAGAAACATTCAACCGTGCAAGGGAGAATACCCCGGCAATACTGTTTGTTGACGAAATAGAAACATTCGCACCTGCAAGGGGGGAAGCTGGCGGATCAGAAATAATCGGCCAGTTTTTGACAGAAATGGATGGACTCAAGGAATTGAAAAATGTAGTTGTAATAGCAGCGACCAACCGGCCAGCAATTTTAGACCCGGCAATCCTAAGACCCGGAAGATTTGACAAGATATTCTATATTCCACCCCCGGATGGCCAGACAAGGGAGGAACTATTCAGGATACATTTGGGAAAATTCGCAGCCAATGTAAACCTCAAATCAGTCGCTTTGATTACACCCGGATTTACTGGTGCGGACATCGCTTCAATATGCCAGGAGGCCAAGATGACTGCATTGAGAAAGAAATTAAGTGGAAACGAAATAGCGATAAATGACAAAATGCTGGTAGGCATAATAAAAAAACGAAGGCCATCAGTCACAAAACAGCTTTTGATGGAATATGAAGACTTTCTTAAGATTTATGGGGAACGCGGCGGATCTGGCGATGAGGATAATGAATCAGAAGATGAAGAAAAAGAAAAGAAAAAATCCAAAAACAGACATTCCGGAATGTACCGGTAAGTTCGAATGTACAAATTCCTTCTTAAATCCACGGTTCCGCTAACCATGTTCTAGCAACCCCAGTAGCCGCTTCTCATGGAAGTCCTGTGGAGCATTGCAGCGTACATACCGCTGCCTTTCTGCAATGCCCGATCCAACAATAAGCTATTATCTTCTTGGAATACAAAACTGGAGAAAACTTATTTTATGAGGTGATGATAATAATTTAAATTTGCATCAGCCTAATAATAAAGTATGGCAGAGGATGATAAACTCAAAGCATTGATCGAAGATTACAGAAATACGAACTATAAAGAAAGAGTAGAGATAGTACGAAGTATAGGCAGATTAAAAACAAAAGCAGCAATGGAATTTCTTATAGGAGCATCGCAAACCGATAAATCATTCATTGTCCGGATGGCCGCAGTACTTGGCCTTGAAAATTTTGAAGAAGATGGACTTAGTGCACTTGCAAGATGCCTCGAGTATGATCCAAATGAACGAGTACGGGCAGCAGCACTCTTTGGCATTGGAATAATAGGTCTTAAAAAACCAAAGATAGCCCAGAAAGCAATAGAAACAATAGAAGAAATCGTGAAGAGGAAACCGAAGTTACAAGATGAGCAAAGTGTATTGCTTAAAGTAGTTCTAAGAAGATTTAAGGGGATAACAACGCTTCCGGATAAAGAAACAGTTAGGGAGGATATTGCAGCACTGGCACGTAAAGCAAGAACGAAAAAAGAATCACAGTCAGGACCAGCGCAAACAAGAAGAAAACAAAAAATCAGGGGCAAACAGTAGGATACGCCTGCATTTAAAATGTTTCTAACATAATTTACTATATGCGTACACAAAAAACTGCATTGAAGATGCTAGGATGTGCAGCAGCCATTATAGCAGTTGCAGCGATATTTTACATGAAAAGACCCAATGACGAAGGCATAATCAGAATGGCAGACCAGCAACCAAAGACAGGCATAGTAATGAAACCAAAAGAAGAAGAAAAACAATTGCAAACAAGCAGGGACATAGGAGAAGGAAGGATCGGATTACCAGGACCAATAAGAAGCGCGGATCAGACCAAGATTAACGTAAGCCCAGGGCATGCAGAAAAAGAGCCCTTATTATCAGAAAGCGAAATAAATGGTGGCAGGGAGATATTGGAACTTGAGATACTGGCAACCGAGCTGTATGGAAAGATAGCAAAAGACTTGCTATATGGAAACATGGGGGATGCAACTACAATGATAATAGATAGAGTAGCAAGATCAACTTTACACTACAATTATTGAACAAACCTTGTTAGGAGACGACATACGCAGAGGAACTGCTGCACTGGATGATTTGTTTAATAGAATGTCAAAAGCCCAGCAAAAAGAATTCATCCGAACAATCCAGAGATTTGTAAAAGAATATGACGCAGATGCAGCACAAGCATTCAAAAGTGCAGCCACATTCACAAAAGTACGTGAATTAAATACTGCATTGATTGGAGCAGCGTATAAATAAGATTCCTAAACCAGATCAGTAGGTGCCCTGCCAAGAGAGTAGAGGAACTCAAGGGTCTCTTGTATTGTGTCTTGGATTGTTTTGGGCAGTTGAATTTTAGTTTTGTGTATTGGGTTTTGAGTCTTGCTTGTTGGTTTGAATTACCCTTGCTTTTCGCAATTCGCCAAAATAATCAATTGTTGCAATATTGTTTTCTATTGAAACTATCTTGCCAGGAATCGTATAGCACATGAAAAACAAATAAATAAAACGAAATAAAGAAATTGCATTTTTGACAGGAGGGTAAAGAAAAAATCCAAAAACAGACATTCCGGAATGTACCGGTAAATTCAAATGTACAAATCCCTTCCGATTTTTCTGTTCTGTTTTTATTTATGCCGATTGGAGCGTATCAGAAGAAACCCAGAATGAGAAAGTACATCCAGTTCGTAATAAAAGAAACATCACCACGAATTGAGATATACCGCGGGATTTAAATAATTTTGTTATTACATATATAATAAAGTGAAGGTATAATTTATGAACAGAACCAAACAACCAAAAAAGACAAGACAGGACATACCGGATGTTTCAAAAACAAGAGTACGCGCACCAGATTCAGAAGGCCCGATGGGAACATCGAACAATTCGAACGATCGAAGAAATAATAGATTACAACGACAACTTTCTTTTCAGCTGGCAAGTGCAATAGAACGAGGAGATGCGGCTGCAGTCAAAAATGTGCTTGGACTGGGTGCAGATCCAAATTATGGAGTATTGATTCGTGCAAATGGCCTGATATGGAGTGTATCTCCCTTGAGTTATGCAACCGGAAAAACGCTTGGAAGTACAAGTTTAGATGCAACGTTACGTAGCCAGATTGAGGGTGCACTTTTAAATTACGGTGATAGCGACCCAATCGTAAATGCATTGAAAGCCGCAGGAGCAAAAATAGGAAGGGTTGAGTTTGAATCAGATTAAAACTGCCCGGATAAAATAGAAAAGAAAAAAAATTAAAAGAACCTGATTATATCAGGTTCAGACTTTTTGCAATAACAAAGCCGGCAAACACAAGTGAAACCGTGTTCACTACTTTTATCAGTGCATTGAGTGCAGGACCGGAAGTATCCTTGAGCGGATCTCCAACCGTATCACCAACCACTGCCGCCTTGTGTGCATCCGAACCCTTGCCACCATAATTTCCTTCTTCTATCAGCTTCTTTGCATTGTCCCATGCTGCACCGGAGGTGCATGAAAACAGGGCAAGCAAAAATCCGGATGCAATTACTCCTGCAAGCAAACCACCAAGAGCAGGACCGCCAAACAGGAAACCAACCAGCAATGGTGAAACCACTGCAATGATTCCCGGAACAGCCAATTCACGAAGAGCGGTTGCAGTACTAATATCCACACATTTTGCATAATCGGCTTTTGCCTTTCCGGCCATCAATCCCGGAATCTGCCGGAACTGTCTTCGGACTTCCTCGACAATTTCAAATGCCGCTTTTCCAACCGCAGTCATAAGAAGACTGGAGAAGATAAACGGGAGCAAAGCACCCAGGAAAAGCCCGATAACAACGCTGGGTTCGAGAAGATTTATTGATGTCAAACCGGCTTCCTCTGCAAATGCAACGAAAAGTGCAAGCGCACCAAGGGCCGCACCGGCAATAGCAAACCCTTTGGTGGTTGCTTTGGTAGTATTTCCAACTGCATCAAGTTCATCAGTTACCTTTCTCACGGATGGCGGCAAACCAGACATTTCTGCGATTCCGCCCGCATTGTCAGTAATTGGACCATATGAATCAACTGCAATTACAATTGCACTCAACGAGAGCATTGCAGCTGCAGCCAACGCGATACCGTACAAACCGGCAAGCTTGAAAGAGATTACAATTGCAACGACAATCACAAGTGTTGGCAATGCAGTTGCTTCCATGCCAACTGCCAGACCGGTAACCAGGTTAGTACCTGCGCCCGTTCTTGCGGCTTCGGCAATCTTTTTCACAGGACCATGTTCTTTTGCAGTATAGTACTCGGTTATCAGGAACATGATAAGAGTAACGGCTGCACCGACAACAACAGTCATGAAAAGATTGAATTGCGGCAGAATGAAATAACTTGCAGCTATGGTAAAAAGTATGGCGATTACAATCCCGCGATAAAACGAGTTCATAATCTTTTTAACTTTCCCGACTGAAACAAACAATGAACCGACAATACTTCCAAGCACACCCAAAGATGCGATTGCAAGCGGAAGCCCGATTAATGTTTTTGAATCTACAGATGCAAGAAGACCTGCGGATTGTGCGGCATTGCCAAGAAGCATTGCTGCGAGCACAGTCACTACAAATGATTCGAATACATCTGCTGCCATTCCGGCGCAGTCACCTACATTGTCACCCACATTATCTGCGATAACCGCAGGATTACGCGGGTCATCCTCCGGAATCCCGGCTTCAACCTTGCCTACAAGATCGGCACCAACATCGGCTGCTTTGGTGTATATTCCACCACCCACACGCGCAAACAGTGAAATCAGTGACGCACCAAAACCGAAACCAAGCATGGGTGCAAGATTACCATTGAACAAAAAGTAAAGCGAACTCAGGCCAATGAGACCAAGGCCCACTAGTGCCATGCCCGTAACTGCCCCACCCTTGAATGCAACTGAAAGAGCGGCATCCAAACCGGATTTGGCAGCTTCGGCCACACGAACATTGCCCCTTACCGATACCTGCATGCCAATATAACCGGCAAGTGCAGATGAGATTACACCCACGAGAAATGCCAACGCAGCATTTGCAGTAAGCGGGTTACTCAATGAACCTTTCATATCAATCAAATAAAACAGCACTAAGAAGATTACCACTACGATAGGAAGCAAAGTTTTATACTGCCTCATAAGAAACGCATTCGCACCTTCTTCTATTGCTTTGGAAATTTCCTGCATTTTTGCTGTGCCTTTTGCTGAAT
>CAZLMI010000041.1:0-7369 GCA_964560865.1 Microcaldota archaeon | reverse complement strand
AAGTATTCATAATATTCATTGCAATGCTGCTGAACTGGCCGCTGATATTTTTGCCGGTTCAATTGCTTTGGATTAACCTGGTGACTGATAGCATTACCGCACTGTCACTTGCAATGGAGCCGAAGCCAAACGATATCATGCGCCTGCCCCCGCGTGATCCAAAAGAAAATATGTTCGGAAAAAAGTCATCCGCTGCAGTGTTTGGTATTGCTGTTGTAAAAACAGTCATCGTGCTGTATGTATTTTCCACGATATTCGTGCAGGACGAAGAGCTTGGAAGGACAATGGCATTTGTCTGTCTGATTCTTGCGGAGAATTTCAACCTGTTCAATTTCAAGAGCTTCAGAAGACCGCTTTACAGGATTAATCCATTCAACAACAAATACACATTTATTGCAGTTGCAATTGCAATGTTGCTTACCATGGTTGTTGTCCAGTTTCCGGTATTCGGCCAGTTTTTCCATGTCATTCCTTTGACTATTGACCAGTGGATATTCCTGTTTTTGATTGCCTCACTTGTGCTTGTTGCCGGGGAGGTGTATAAGATTTTGACGTATAAGGAGAAAAAGGGTGTTTCCCATCATTTTCCCTTTTAAGAAACATTTAAAAAGACATTGGTGGATATATATTATCGTTATCTCTAATTATATTTGTTGAAAATAATTTTACAAAAAATATCAGAGGTTTTATAAATATTGATGTATAGTATAAATTCAAACTTTTTCTCCCGAATTTATATGAGGTTGATTTAAATGGATGGTATGGATACCGAAAAAGCAAGAAAGACCGGAACCACTACTGTGGGTCTTGTGTGCAAGGATGGAATTGTTCTTGCTTCCGACAGAAGAGCGACCATGGGTTATTTGATTGCCAGCAAGGATATTGACAAGATTTACCCTATTAACGACCATATTGCAATGACCATCGCAGGAAGCGTTGGTGATGCACAGACACTTATCCGCTGGATGCAGGCCGAGGTCAAATTATACGAACTCAAGCATGAAAAAAAGATGACCATTCAGGCAGCCGCAACCATGCTTTCAAACATACTTGCGCAATATAAGTTTTTCCCGTTCTTTGTTCAGCTTTTGATTGCAGGAGTTGACGAGAGCCCGCGTTTGTATAGTGTGGATATGCTTGGCGGGGTTACGGAAGAAAAACTTACTTCGACAGGAAGCGGTTCTCCAATCGCCTACGGTGTGCTTGAAGAGCTTTACAAGGATCATCAGACAATTGATGAAAACCTTATTATCGCTGCCAAAGCAGTTACTGCTGCCATGAGACGTGATGCGGCAAGCGGTGAAAGAGTCGATCTTGTCACTGTAAGCAGCAAAGGTTTCAAGAGATATACCGAAGAAGAAATAAAAAAAATGATGGCCCATTCTTGATTTTATTTTTTTATTATTTATCTTATTTGACTTTAATTTGCGAAGTTCTTTTTTCCGGATTTCGTTACAAACAAAACATATGATTTTGTTTTTTTATTCATGAATTTTAAACAGGTGTTTATTTGCACTATAAAGACATAGAAAAAACAGTGGACAGCATAATGCCCAAGGAATGCCAGGTTACGAAAGTAGAACCGGAAGGTCTGGCTACAGTGATTTATATCAAAAATATTGATGCGTTTTACAAAAATGATAATCTTATCAGGGAACTTGCCGGTGCGTTAAAGAAAAAAGTCACCATTCGTGTTGACCCGTCAGCATTGATGGAAATCGAGTCGGCAAAAAGGAAAGTCGAAAGTTTGCTTCCTGCGGATGCAGGCATCAAGTCGGTTTCATTTGTTCCTGAAGTCTGCGAAGTTCGTATCGAGGCAATGAAGCCCGGCCTGGCAATAGGCAAGGGTGGTTCAATACTGAAACAGATCATGCTCGAGACGGGCTGGACACCTATTGTAATGCGTGCTCCGACAATTCCTTCCGTTACCCTGGATGGTGTTCGGAAATTGGCAGTTTTGGAAGCCGCTGACCGTAAGAAATTTCTCAATTCGATAGGGAAAAGAATATGCCAGTCCTCAACACCCAGCGAATTTATAAGAATTGTTTCTCTTGGTGGATTCAGGGAAGTCGGCCGTTCCTGTTTACTTGTACAAACCCAAAATAGCAGGGTTTTGATTGATTGCGGTGTCAATGCTTCGACGGGTGATCCGCTGAAGGCGTATCCATATATCAACATGATGGGATTCCCGATTGACCAGATTGATGCAGTTGTAATCAGCCATGGGCATATCGACCACATGGGTTTTCTTCCATATCTGTTTGCATACGGATACGATGGTCCGGTTTACTGTACCCCACCTACAAGGGATATCATGGTGCTGTTGCAACAGGATTATGTAAACCTTGCAAAAAAATCGCTTGGAATGGAGCCAATCTATACCAAAAAGGATGTGCACAAGGAACTGCGGAATGTAATTACTGTGGATTATGAGGAAGTTGTGGATATTACTCCGGAAATAAAAATGACGCTTTATAATTCCGGACATATCCTTGGTTCGGCGAGCGTTCATCTTCATATCGGAGAGGGTGCGCATAATCTGGTATATTCGAGTGATATGAAGTTCGGATTTACGAAATTATTCGAGCCTGCAAATACCAGATTTCCAAGGCTTGAGACACTTTTAATCGAAAGTACGTACGGTGGCCGCAACGACGCCCAGGCCAATCGTTATGAAGTGGAACGCAATCTTTTTACGACTATCCAAAGATGCATTGAACGCAAAGGCAAGGTGCTTATTCCGGTGTTTGCAGTCGGAAGAAGCCAGGAAATCCTTCTTGTACTGGAGGAGTTTGCCAGAAGAAATCCGGATTTCAATGTCCCGATTTATATCGACGGAATGGTATTGGAAGCCTCGGCAATCCATACTGCTTACCCTGAATTTTTAAGGGACCAGCTTCAGAGAAGAATACTCTCCGAAAGAAGTCCGTTTGAAAACCCGCTCATTAAAGTTGCCAAGGGAACATCCAAGGAAGAAATCGTCAATGGAGAGCCATGTATTATACTTGCTCCTTCAGGTATGATGTCTGGTGGTCCGTCGCTGGAATACTTCAGGATGATGGCAGACGAACCAAAGAACCAGCTTGTTTTTGTCGGTTATCAAAGTGCGCTTTCTCTTGGCAGCAAGATTCAGCGCGGGCAAAAAGAAATCCCTGTCCTTGGTGACAATGGAAAAGTAAAAACCCTTAATGTTGATCTTGAAGTGGTTACTACTGAAGGGTTCAGCGGGCACAGCGACCGTTCGCAGCTTATGGCTTATCTTAAAAACCTCAGGCCCACACCGGAACGGGTTATCACCATGCATGGGGATTGGGGAAAAACCGAAGAATTTGCACGTTCCGCAGGCATGATGCTCAGGAAAGATGCAAGGCCAATGGACAATCTTGAGGCAATCAGACTTAGGTAGATTTTGCTTTCAAATCCCGTGCCACTTCATTCTTTTCCCATGGGTACACTATCCAGTTTTCGGTTTTTGCTATAAAAAAATCCGGTTCAACAGTGGATTTTGGCTTGAAATGCAATGTCGCAATCTTAACCTCGGTTGCACCGGCCCTCATTACGTGGTCCTTTGCAACCTGCAGGCTCATTCCAGTATCTGAAACATCATCCACAATCAGGACTTTTTTTCCTTTTACATCTGCTGTAAGGGGCTGGGTTATTCTTGGCAAACCGCTGGTTTTGTTCAGCGTTTTATAAAATTCAATTTTTATTGTGGCTACATTGCGGTTATCCAGGATATCGGACAATAGTCTTACCGGCACCAGTCCGCCCCGTGAAATTCCCACCAGCATATCCGGTGAAAATTTTTCTGCCTTTTCAGCAAGCTGCCTGCACATATTTTCTGCTTCGTCCCATGTCACATATTCAAGTTTCATAATTTTACTAATACGGAAAAATTTGATAATGTTTTGGTTCAATCAGAAGCCTTTGCAGTATTTTGCATGCCCGTTATCAGTAACAAATAAAAACCTTTGCAGAAATAAGCAGGTGTTAGTATAGGAGGTGCTCTCAATGATGCCCTTGAAAATGCAAGAAGACGAAGATTGGGAAGATGACGATTTTGAAGATGAAGAGTGGGACGAAGAAGACGAAGGAGAAGACGAGTAGATAATATCAAAATTCCACTACTGTTTTAATATCTTTCATTCTTTTTTATTACTTAAAAAGGGCTCGTAGCGCAGCCAGAAGCTGGCTTCCTGTTTAATGTTTCATGTTTCATATTTATATTCGCTGAAATCTGAAACAAACGACTGGAAATCTGCTTCCTGTAATGGATAGCGCAGCAGCCTTCTAAGTCCTGGGTCATGTTTTTTGTATCCTGGTTTTTTATCAGGATACTGAACTGAAAATTCAGGACAAAGTAAGCTGTTGGTCGGGGGTTCAAACTGTGTTTTCAGTTTTGTTCTTGTGGTTTTCAGTTTTGTGTTTGCATTTCTGAGAACCGGAAACTGATAACTGGAAACCATGAGTTTCCCCCCGAGCCCGATTTTCTTTTTGGAAAATAGGGCGAATTGACCAAAAGTCAATGAAAGCCCGATTTTCTTTTTGGAAAATAGGGCGAATTGACAACCCTAAAGTTGCTTGCAACTTTGGGCGTAAAGAACGAATCGTCGTTCTTTAACGAGTCAATGAAAGCCCGATTTTCTTTTTGGAAAATGAAAAATATGGAGAATATAACAAATAATAAATATGTGTTGGAGGGAAAAATATGGCGTCAATAAAAGAGATTGCACTCATGCTCGATGATTTATTATCGGATACCAGCATTCCTAAAAATATACGAAAGGCATTATCCGATGCAAAAGAAAGGCTGACTAGCAACGATGAGGACAACGTTAAGCTCAGCGCAGCAATTTATCTGGTTGAGTCTATTAGCGATGATATCAACATGCCTTCACACGCCCGCATGCAGATATGGTCTATCCTCGGGGAGCTTGAATCCATCAAGCAGAAATAGGTGTATTCATGTATGATGGCCTGGCTGAAAAAGGCATTCGCCTTTCAGCTGAGGCTGTAACATTGCTCAATAACCATGCGGCAAACCAGAATGAAATTGAATCCCAGTTAATCGCACTTGCAAAGCCATTCATATCTATAAAAGATGCAGAAGATGTGCTATCATTACTTGAATCAAAAAACGAACCAAAAGTCATTGTAAATCATCCGTCCTCTTTTGGTGCCGTTGCAAAAGAATACGATGCTGATTTGAGGGTTGTCCATTCGCGTGACGTTACCGGCAAATCGCGCACAAAAGGCGAAGTGGACGATTTTATAAAATATTTCCAAAGCCGTTTTATGAAACTCAGGCGTTTTTTTCCCACCACCGGCAAATACCCGTCCACCGACCTGGAGACAATCAAAAAGCATATCGGGGAAAAAGTTCGTGTTGTTGTTTTTGTTTCATCAAAGCAGGTAACTAAAAAAGGAAATCTTCTTTTGGAAATAGAAGACCTTACCGGAAGTTTTAAGGTGGTTGTAAGTAAAAACGGCTACAATGAAAAACTCGAGGACAAGTCAAAAAACGTTCTTGTAGATGACATTGTTGCGATAAGTGGGAAGGTTCTGGACGCATTTATTATTGCCGAAGATATCGAATGGCCGGACATTCCGGTTACACATCAGAGAAAGTTTGCAGAAAATGACCTTGCCGCGGTTTATCTTTCGGACATACATTTCGGGAGCCGTTATTTTCTCGATAAATTTTTTCATTTGTTTGCCGAATGGCTGAATGGGAGAGGAGAGGCAAAGGAACTTGCAGGAAAGGTAAAATACATTGTAATTGCCGGGGATGTTGTTGACGGAATAGGCATTTATCCCAACCAGGAAAAAGAACTTGTTGTGAAGGACGTATTTACGCAGTATAAAATGTTCGATGATTTTGTGGAGAGCATTCCAGACTGGATAGAGGTAATCGTGGCTCCGGGCAATCACGATGCAGTAAGGCGCGGCGAGCCCATGCCTGCGATACCGGACGACCTTATTAAAAGCGATGTTACCCGGGTCGGTAATCCCGCATCGGTAGTTATTGAGGGCTTAAAGCACCTTGTTTATCATGGCACTTCAATCGATTCAATGATTTCCCAGCTTCCGGATGCATCTTACAACCATCCTGAAAAGGTCATGGTTGAATATTTGAAAAGAAGGCATCTCTCGCCATTGTATGGCGGGAATCTGATAATTCCCGAGCAGGTCGACTATATGGTTATTGAAGATGAACCGGATATCCTTCACTGCGGACATGTCCATAAAAACGGGTATTATCAGTACCGTGGTACAGTAATCATTAATTCAGGAACATTCCAGGACAGGACCGAATTTCAGGTAAAACAAGGCCATGTCCCGACGCCAGCCCTGGTTCCAGTATATGAATTAAAATCAGGAAAATTGCGTACCCTGGATTTTAAGAATTAAGCAAGGCCTTAAAAAGATTTATAAAGATAAATCCCCTATACAGTGTGAAGGTCGGTGTCACTATCCCGTGTGGTGAATGGCATCTATAAGGTGATTGTAATGGTAAAATATCTGATCGCAAGGCAACTCTCAGGGAAAAAGGTAGTGACAAACGAGGGCGAGGATTTTGGCAGGCTTGTTGATGTGCATGTTAACGAGGTTACCGGAAAGATAGAAAATCTTGTTGTTGAACCAAATCCGGACAATTCTTCAGCAGAAAAACTAAGAAAAGAAGATGGCATGGTTTTTGTTAACTATGACAGTGTTCTTGCTGTAGGCGATTTCGTAATTGTCGAAAAAAGGAACATGAGCTTTTAATTTTCTTAATTCTTTATCATCTTTCTATTTTTTGTGATTATATTCGTTATAATTCTGTGTTTATCATTTTTATACTATAGCGCCAGTTAAATATTCTTCGTGTCATACCTATTTACTCAGGGTGATGGATTTATGAGTAATCCTACAGCAGGTCTTGATGAAGCTGGCAGAGTTTTGTACGTTTACAGACTGCAGGCAGCCTCATAGGGCCATTGGTAATATGTTGTGCATTTTGCAAGCGCAGTGATGAGCGGAAGCTTAGAAAACTTTGCAAAAAGGATTCCAAGAAGCTCAGCGCGAAGCAGAGGGAGGAAATGTACGAGAAATTAAAGCCTTTTGTAAGTTTTCGCTGGGTTGAGACTTCCGCAGGCGATTTGAACGAATTCATGAAAAAAATGTCACTCAATGATATCGAGGCACGGGTAATGGCAGAGCTTACAAAGGAAGTCAAAGATGCAGACATAATGATTGACCTGCCGGACCGTTATTTTTGGACATTCAGGAAAAGGATGGCGGTTTTCGGTGTTGAAAAATTTGAGGCCGAACATAAAGCAGATGAGAACTATTCCATTGTTGCCGCAGCTTCAATATGCGCGAAGAT
>CAZLMI010000040.1:0-7459 GCA_964560865.1 Microcaldota archaeon | reverse complement strand
AGAAATCAGTGACTCCTCTCGGAGCCGCTCTGATTAATCAGTGCTCTACCTCTGCATCATTCTCCATCGACACTGTCCTAAGAGACATTTCGAGGGGAACCCGCTATTGCCGTGTTCGACTGGACTATCACCCCTACACCCAAGTCACCTAAGCAGAATATACTAGCACTAGTTTCGGACCTCCACCAACCGTCAGGTTGGCTTCATCCTGCTCGGGCGTAGATCACTACGGCTTCAGGTCTGGTAAGCATGACTGATCGCGGATTAGCACGACGCCCCTGACATGTCAAGCATGCTGCGGGCTCTCGCTTTCGCTTCGACTCTCGTCTCGCCATACCTACAAAATCCTTGGCTCTTGCTTAGAGAAGAAAGACAGAACACTGGTTAAATTATGTCGTTCCTACCGTTGCCAGTAGTCACTTCCACAATCCTACCCTTGCATGCCCTGTCGTCTTGTAACCATATAGTTTCAGGTTCTTTTCACACTGGTCCCCCAGTGCTTTTCAGCTTTCGCTCACGCTACTAATTCGCTATCGGTCTTGCGCCTCATATTTAGATTTGGAAGTTGATACTCCCGTATTCGTGCTCTCTATCCAGAGAACACTACTCTTCTTGGATCGCGCCTTTCCCCTTCGCATACGAGGCTATTACTCGCTATGGCAAAGCATTCCAGCTCACTTCTGCTCAGAAAAAGGTTGCTCCCCACCACATCTGCCGCAATATTACTACTGCGGAATTCGGTTTGATCTGACCGGCGTTCACTCGCTGTTACTGACCGGATCACGTTGTTTTCTTTTCCACTCCCTACTAAGATGCTTCATTTCAGGAGGTTATTGCACCGCTAGGTGCACAGCCAGACCTCTGGATCAAAGACTGCGTGCGTCTACCCAGAGCGTTTCGCCGCTTACCGCGTGGCCGTGTGGGCACAAGCCAAGCCATTCACTATATGGTGTGTATACAGCAAACACCAAATTTTAATTATTAAATTCCTAGAGAGAATTTACTTTTGATAATATCTTGCTCTCACTTCACACGCATTACGGTCTCTGCAAAGCAGAGCGACGGAAAACACCACCAGCGTTGCAAAGCAACGAAGGCAGACGACACAGATGTGCCGCCATCTAATGGATGACTTCATGGCATGCTTTTGCAAGCATGCTCGTCAAACAATTAGGGGTGAGCTAATACTATGACAATACTTATTTATAAAGCTTCCTGTTGTTAAAGGAGGTTTAATATCGTTAATGACATAAAAACGCAAATATTATATACTTTTGGCATCAAAAGTATATCAAGTGATCCATATAATGATCACAAACTGTCCGTAAATTCTTTTGATGAAATTTACGTACATCAAAGGATGATAAAATGAATATAACGCTAAGGCTTGAAGGCATTCCTGAAAGGATAATAGATGCAATGATTAAAGATGGGATTGCCAGCACAAAAACAGAAGCAATCCGGATAGCCATTCTGAATTATAATGAACATTATCCTTTGAGCAAATCAAAAAACACGGAAGAAATTGAAAAACCAGAGAATAAAACTTTAATAACCGGATGGAAAAAATACCTTGAAGATGAAAAAGAGGATGAGGTATGGAAGAAACACCTGTAAGAAGAAAAGAAATATGGCTGGTGAAGATACCAAAGGAATCACATTTCAAAATACGCCCGATTCTGATTCTTTCCAATAATGAATATAACAAAGAAAATGACGAGGTTGTGGGTGCACTGATAACATATGATACTAACAAGGATTATACAAATGAGATTGTACAGACTGATTTTGAAAAATACCGGATTACAGAACCATGTGCAGTGAGATATGATGGATTAATAAAAATCGACAAGAAACTGCTTCATAAACGAATCGCAAAAGTAAGCGAAAAATTCCGAAGACATGTAATAAGTTCGCTGATTGGATTTCTGGATTGAGAATATTGCAAATAATAACCTTTCCATGGATATATTATAACATGAAAAAACTGGTAATGGTTGGATGTGCGCATGCTGATCCAAAACATAATCAAAGACTTGCAATGGCATTGGAAAGATACAAACCAGCAGTGATTACTTTGGAAATGAGCCGGGATAGACTCGCATATCCCGAATGCACCATGACGCACACAATTGCAAGTGGATATGCAAAAGGAAAAATACCAATTTATCTTATAGATGAACAATGGCAAAACAGACTCCCCCCACAAATGCGGGGAGATATGACGGCAATGTTGCAGGATATGATGAGGAAAAATAATGCAATGATTGAACTCACCGAAAAATATGCGAAGATTTATGGAAGTACAGAAAAAATACCACAACACATCAAAACAAAAATATTCATGTGTGCATTTCTGGATCTGGAACAATATGGTCTGGAACCGAATCATGAGCTACCATACCATGTTTACACCAAATATTTGCTAGGTGAAATTCCACCCGAGGTTTTTCAAAGATATATGGAAGGCAATGGATCAAAAATAAGCGATCCAAGCGAAGCACACATGGCAAGAGAGATACAACGATTATTTGGAGAAATGCCCGATGGCACGCTTGTGCATGTAGGTGGAATGTTTCATATGATTGAATTCGGAAACGAACCAACATTATACAAATTGCTGATGGAACTGAATCCGGAAAGGGCAATACTCATGGATTTTTGATAGAAGCAAAAGTAATTACATGTTTTTTAATAAATAGCAACATTTAAATATAACTTATACTGTAAAATATACTATGACAACCACAAAAAAACTCCCGACTATTGAAAGAAAACCAAGAAGGATAATTTGTGCATTTTCAGGAACCGAAGGACCCAAATTCACCAAACAAACCGTATTCAGATCATTTTCCCAAGGGGAAGCAAGAGCACCAAAATTTACAGTGGAAACGATTGATCCGAGAATAAACTGTGCATCCAAACCCAAAAAACCAGCATTGCCGGACAACACGACCGACCCAAGAATAACTAAGGGCAGGAAAACCGGGGAAAATTGAGAAAGATCAATAATCGATTATTCTTTCTAATCCTTTTATATCTTTGAAATGTTTTGAATTTTTTGTAACGATGCTGGTTATCCCATTACTTAGGCATGCTCCCGCAATCAAATAATCTTGTTCATCTATGATCACTCCATTTTTTCTTAACTGGGCATAGATAATTGCAGCAGATTCAGCAACTTCAAGAGTTATTTCAATTACATTGATATTATGAATCAAGAGTTTCAAAGCCTGAAAATGTCTTTCTTTATTTTTTTCCAATAACTGGATACCTCTTAAGATTTCATAAATATTGACAGTCGTTGTATAAATTGGTGCAATTTTCCTGATTTCTTCAACTCGTCCAATTGCATTTTTATCTCCTTTCAGAATATCAATTAAAACAGTCGTATCCAACAAAGTTTTTACCATTTAACTTCTCTCCATTTGGACTTTCTGGATTTATCAGCTTCGAATTTTATTTTTTCTAAATCCCCAGCATACTCACTTAGAATGCCATAACATTTACGAATGTCTTTTTCTTCAATAAGACTAAGGATTACTTCAGAAAAACTTTCATTTTCCTTTTTTAATCTTTTTAGTAAGCTATACACATCCGTGGTTATTGAAATATTTACACTGCTCATATGAGTATATGTACCCATATCAATTTATAAACATGCCTAACAGAAATCATTTTAATTTTTAGTGCCCATTTAAAGTTATGGAAAAGATAATGAAGGAAGCCATAGTGAAAAATATTATTATATTGGTAATGCTCGGCATGTTTTATTTTCCAATCAATGATTATCTGCTGGCCAGCAATCTGGCAAATGACAAGGCATCAGCAGGAAATATCCTTGTAGGCACTTCAATAATCGCAGTTATTGCATGCTTCGGGTGCTTTGCATTTACCTATGAGAAAATTAACGAGAAAAAAACATACCATAGATACCTCGCACATTTTACCACGGGGGTTTTGGGTCTGGCCATTGGTATTTCATTGATATTCACGAGCAAAATGACCACGATTATTATGGGACGTTTTATTTTGGTCGATATGACGTTGGTATTGTTATATCTAGGATGCGTAGGATACGACTTCTGGGATGTGCTCAGGCTGGAGAATAAAAATTAAACTTTAAGGATATCTGTATTCCAGCAACTTATTGAATTTTCATACGTTTCAATTTTTCTTCCTGAGAAAATATCGTCCCAATCATGCTTACAACTACAATCAATTCCGTCAAACAAGCGCAAATCCTGAGTTCGATTATAATCCCCATCAAGTAAATGATATATCCGGTCACTACAATCAGGACAATTTTTTACATAATTACTACTGGACAAATTCTCATCGCTTAATCCTATGAAGATTTTAGGTGGAAGTTTTCGGTTTAATTGGCGGATAAATTCAGCAGAATGAACCCGTTTCAAAAATTCGATAACGCTCCATAAAAATGGCGGAAGGTAATTTGCAGAATATGCCTTTAGGTAAAAATCAGAACCTTCAGCAATAAATGCCGGTTGAAGCGCAAAAACAGTGTCCACATTAGGAAAAAGAAGGGAACATTGTCTAACCGTATCCACACAATCAACAACTGCGTCATGTTCACTTAAACCAAGTGGTTTTAGAAAAGTATACCACCATGCACCAACACCATATTCTTCAAACAAAGTCATTACCCGGAATATCTCTTTTTTTGAAATTGCTTTTCCGATTATTTGGTTCCTTACACGATCATCCCAGCTTTCAATTCCCATGGCAAAACGAAGAAAAGATGCGCCGGCAATACCAGACAATACCGAAACAATCTCAGAAGTAATATACTCGGGTCGTGTTTCGATTACAATCTCGGTATAACCGCGCATGGCTGCCATCTGAACGATTTTAAGAATATGACCAAACTGAATGAAATTTGCATCCAATAACGAACCGCAGGATAATAACTCAACACGATTCGTATTTGGTGGAACGTTTTTAGAGTCTTGGAATGCAACCTCAAACTCGGCCAATAATTTATCCGGAGACAAAATCTTTTGGCCCGTCTTGTGAAAAGCACAATGATGACAGGGCTTACCAGATTCTGCTTTACCGCATGGGATTGGGATTATAAGTGCCAAACTTCGTGATTCTTTTCCATTTACCAGTGCACCTGTGGGCCCAATTTTTTTTAAGACCATGACATCACAAAATTGTCGTTTAATATGATATTAAATGTAGTAAAGGAACTATTTAATCGTGTGTCGTAAAAACTTTTACGAAAGTATTAAATATGTGTTTTGTAAATAAATAACCATGAAAGAAGAAGGGATTGACCGAAAACTTTTGCTTGACCTTGGTCTGACCAACAACGAAATCGAGGTATACCTCAAACTACTTATGAGCGGTTCAGTCACAGTAAATACGATTGCCGAACGTACGGGCCTGCACAGGCAGGCATGCTACGATGCACTGGACAGGCTCCTGGAAAAAAGTTTTGTGAATTTTGTAAACAAGGATAACAAAAAACATTTTCAGGCACTGCCACCAGAGCAACTGGTAAATTATATCGAAGAAATGAAAGAAAGAATGGCTGAAATGCTTCCGCAATTAAAAAAAATTGAAGACGCATCAAGGGAAAAGACGCTTGTCGAAGTATATAAAGGAAAAAATGTACTTAGGTTTGTTTATAGGGACATACAAAAAACACTAAGGGGGGGTAGCGGGGAATTGCTTATAACCGGGGTAGAAGAGAGTAAATTTCTGGAATATGATAAACCCGGAATAGAACGACATATAAACAACATGAAAAAATTCGGATTTAAGGAAAAACTTCTTGCAGTAGAAGGAACAAAGATATTTTTTCCAGGGGAGCAGTCGGAATATAGATTATTGCCAAAAAAATATTTCAATCCAAATCCAACGCATATATATGGGAATAAGATTGTTTCGATAATCTGGGGGGATCCGGTTTATGCAATATTGATTAAAAACAAGGAAATTGCAGATGCAAACAAAAAACAGTTCCAGATGCTCTGGAAAATTGCCAAACCAGCGAAAAAATAAATTTATATCGTTCTGTCCCAAAAGTTCGAATTTGACAACACATGATTTAAATATATCCACTACGTACGTTTTTACATGAAAACCAACTACTCAGTATATTTACTAGGTTTATTCCTAAGTATGTTATTTTTATTCGGATGCACTGGCGACGCAACTGCGATGGTAAACTACAATGATACCATATATAACATTACAGTAAAAAATGCCAATGCAACGGTAAATTCCAATGGGATTACAATCGATAATCTGACTGGTCAGGTGAATGTTACCGCAAATACTGCACCGGAGATTATCCTGCCGGTATTTTCCCCGAATCCAACATACGTTACCAATTATCTAAAAGTAACAAGTGCATATACTGATGATGACGGTGACAACGGAACAGTCGATTTCAAATGGTATGTGAATGACAAAAATGTCTATAATCAGACATTCAAATCAGTGTGTAGTGGTTCAATTGTTTCGAGTACGTTAACCAATAAATATGTTGTAAATGGCGACTCAGTAAAGGTTGTTCTGAAAGCAGCGGATGGTGCGGGCGGTTCCTCAGAAAAAACAGCAACGATTACAGTAAGCAATTCAATTCCGGTCGTAACAAAACCAGGCATACTGCCGTTAACTCCGAATACGAACAATAATTTGAATGCCACAGTTACATACACTGATTCAAACAAGGATAATGGAGTCGTTGTTTTCAAATGGTATGTAAATAAATTGAATATTTACAATGAAACCATAAATTCGATAAAAACAGGTGAAATGATAACTGCAAATCTTTCATCGAATTATTTACACGATTCGGACGTGGTTTTAGTCTCTGTTCAGGCAAATGATGGAAAGAATTATTCTGCAATAAAAACCAGCTCTGCAGTAATAGTGCAACAGGCAACAAACCAGACTGCAAATACGCCACCGGCATTAAGCACACCTGGAATTACACCAACAAATCCATATGAAAATAATTCCATTAATGCGTTGGTGATATATACTGATTCGGAAAATGATAACGGAACGATTTACTTCAAATGGTATGTGAACAACACGAATGTTTACAATGAAACAAAGAATTTGGTTTCAAGCGGAACAGGTACAACGAGCACTCTACCTGGAAGCTACACGAACGCAGAGGATATCGTTTATGTAAACGTGATGGCATACGATGGAAAGGATTATTCGGCAGAACAGGCAAGCAGCAATATAACAATTTTACAAACACCGGCCCAATCAAATACCATTCCGACAATTACTGTACCAAGCATCACTCCAACTACGGCATATACCACTGATGTGCTTAACGCTTTAGTTACTTATAACGACGCAGATTCCGATGCAGGAACGGTTTACTTCAGATGGTATGTAAATAATGTAAATGTTTACAATGAAGCAAAGAGTTTGGTTTCGTGTGGGTCGACCGCCAGCAGCAGCCTGG
>CAZLMI010000039.1:2655-7621 GCA_964560865.1 Microcaldota archaeon | reverse complement strand
TAAAGCCGTTTCTCGTATGTGTTCTACTTGGGGTTTCTCGGGCCTATGAAACTAACAGCGAGAAGGAATATTGCAGCTATATTGAATAATTATAGGGGAAGCGATATGGCGATACGTAATAATGGAAGAGGCCTTCAACAGGACAGAATAGAACCATTATTAATGAATAGTTTTGGTTTAGAAGTACAGGGCACTGTGCAGGCTGTTTTTGAAGTCCCATCTGAAAAAATAATAGAATTGGCAAGGTTAAGAGCCATGCAAATTGTAAGGGAAGAGGATGTGATGCGCGTGGTAATGGATGCTTTGGGAATGACCGAAATACGGGAGTATATGGAGAAAGATTTGACCCGGCATATCGCAAGAATAATGTATATTATTGCTAAACCAGCCTAAACTTGAAACCATAATGAATAAGCCCTTCCGGATCATCCTTTTGGATTATACGGAAAACCCTCTCAACACGTGAACCTATTTTTACGTCTTTTTCTGTAGCATCTACAATCTGGCCCGTGATTTTTGCACCTTCATCCAGTTCGATTATTGCAAGCACATATGGCACCTGATCCTCGAATCCGGTTGGTGCAGCAGAGATTTCGGTATAAGAATAAACCTTCCCTTTCCCAGAGTAATAAATGTCCTCTAATTTACCCTTGCGCCTGCATTTCGGACAGATGCTCCGCTTCGGAAAATAGTGTGAATTGCAGGTTTTGCAGCAAACACCCAAAAGCCTGTAACGTTCGGTAATTCTTCTCCATGTAAGTGGAATTGATTCACGCATAGATACACCAGCTAAACAATTGATGGTTGGGATATTTTATAAATATTAGAGAATTATAAAAAATATGGCAAAAAAAAGAAATGCAAAAAAAATGATAAAGAAAAAAGCAACAAAGAAACCCGTAAAAGGAATTAAGCAAAAAAAACAGAATAGACAATCAAAACATCACCCACATGTAGAAAAACTGATACAAAAAGTGCAGACAATAAAGAACCATATACATAAGGTAAAAAATGACCTGCAAAGCAAAGTGCGACTAACACAGCTGGAAGACAGGATAGCAAGAATAAAGGAGAAATATAACGGAAAGTATAGAAGGGAGATTGTGGGGAAAATCTAACCTTTCGCATTCTGGCGTGATTTTTCATAATCCCTTTTGAATTGCTGGATTCCGGAATCGGTCAGTGGATGTTTCCACAACTTATCAAGAATTGCTGCCGGCACGGTTACGATATGGGCACCCGCAAGGGCGGCATCGATAACATGAACCGGATCACGTACTGAAGCGACAATAACCTCGGTCTTGAATCCATAATTTTTATATATCTCAAGCACAGTATGGATAAGTCCCATACCATCTTCCGAAATATCATCAAGCCTCCCGACAAATGGGGAAACATAGGAAGCGCCAGCCTTTGCAACAAGAAGAGCCTGTGAGGCTGAGAACACAAGGGTCACGTTCGTTTTGATTCCCTTTTTTTCAAGAATCCTGACTGATTTTATGCCTTCCGAGGTCATTGGAAGTTTGACAACCACATTTGGCGCCCACTTGGAAAATTTTTCGCCTTCCTTAACCATCTCTTCAGCAGTTTCCGTAACGCCTTCTACTGAAACCGGACCTTTTACCACTTTGGCGATTTCCCTGATTATCTGTTCGTGGTCTTTGCCGGATTTCATGATAAGCGTCGGGTTGGTGGTTACTCCGTCGCAAACACCAAGTTCAATTGCCTTTTTTATTTCTTCCACATTCGCAGTATCGAGAAAAAATTTCATGATTTCACATCCTAAGAATAGTTAAATAGAATATAAAAGAAAGGATACTAAAAGATATCTGGAAGTCAGCAGGATACTGTTGATCCTGAACTGACCAGTAAACCGATGAGTAACGGAACAAACAGATAAATTATAAGCACTAGAACACTGATAACTATTCCAACCACCCCGAAAACAGGCCAGATTATTTAAGCAAACGGACGTTTTTTTCATTTTTGAAATGATCGGCATCACCAGTAACAACTATCAAATTGTTTCTGCGTGCCTGAATCATAATAATAACATCGACTACACCAATATCTTTGTGAATTTTTCTTTTTTCTATATATAACAAAGCAGATTCAACCGCAATAATATCGTCAATCTCTAATGGAGTGGCAAGCGATTTCATGGTCGAAACTGCGGATTCCCAATTTAAATCTAATTTCTTTAGTTTTATTACTACTTCCGTGATGGAAAGAACAGAGGTATAACAGACATTATCCGGGTTTTCGACTATTGCACGTACCTTATTACCCATAGAACTCGCAAGAAAATATTCAATCCAGGCATAGCTATCGAGTAAAAAATTATTTGTCATAAAACTGCAACTCGTCTTCTTTTGTAAAACTAGTCAACCCAGTTCCCTTAAAGAGACCGAATCCACTTTTCTTTGATTTACGTACTTCCAGTTCAATTTGTTCATTTGGACGTATGTGCAGCATTTCAGCTACTTGTTTAGGTATAGTAACCATGATCGAACCACCCACACTAATCGTTCTTGTAACAAATGACATTAAATCACTTATTTAATTTATTTAACAAACAGTTTAATAAACTATCTAAGTATTTAGTACATAATTTATTATTGCTACAAAGTAATTGAATTTCCAGATATACTCAATTAACACGGTTCTCCGGGTGCAATCATGTTTGCAATCTGGGGGGCATAGACATAAGCAACTGCAAGCAAAACAACCATAACAAGTACGATAAACCCACGCTCACCAATTACGAAATCCTTTAATTTTTTAGATGGTTGGTCTTCACCAAGAACGTTCAGTGCACCTGCAAGAACAAGAGAAATAAAAAGGATTGCAAGACCGCAAAATGCGCCGCCAAGCGAAATATCCCTGGTCGTCTGGCAAAGATTCTGCAGAATCGAAGTCGCATCAACCATAGGTTCACTTTTTATTTTTAACAGCAGTTTCAACAATTTTCTTAATGCCAGTCGCATCAAGCTCGTATTTTTTCATAAGTTCTGAACTGTCCCCGGACTCGCAAAAACAACCATGTACCCCGTGCCTTACGACTGTAACCGGAAACTCTGAACTCAAAACCTCGCTTACTGCACTCCCCATACCACCATCAACCTGGTGGTCTTCCACAGTTACAACCAATCTGGTTTTCTTTGCCCACTCGACAATTGTTTTTGAATCAATTGGTTTGATCGTATGGAGATTGATTACAGCAGCTGAGATTCCGGAGGAACCCAGTTGTTCAGCTGCGACCAATGATTCGTAAACCTGTGCACCGCAGGCAATAATCAAAACATCCTTTCCTTCACGCAACAGATTTGCCTTGCCAAGCTCAAATGGTGTTTTTTCAGTAGTAAAAACAGGCAGCTTTTCACGCATGGTACGGATGTAAGCAGGACCATAGGATGCACCTATTGCAAGGGTTGCTTTCCTTGCTTCTTCCGCATCGGCCGGGACAACGACGCGCATGTTTGGAAGAACACGGGTAATCGCAATATCCTCAAGAATCTGGTGGGTTGCCCCGTCAGGACCAACCGTAAGCCCGGGATGCGAACCATGCACCTTGACGTTTGCATTATTATAACAGATGGAAACACGAATCTGATCCCAGTTTCTTCCTGGAGAGAATGCACCGAATGCTGAGATGAAAACCGTCTTTTCACAAACTGCAATTCCAGCACCAACACCAGCAAGATTTTGCTCTGCAACCCCAATCTGGACAAACCTTTTCGGGAATTTGTCTGCAAACCAGTGCACACGGGTGGACTCGGCAACATCTGCGGTAAGCACCCATACTCCAGGGTCTTTTTCACCAAGTTCAAGGATGCCTTTGCCAAAGCCATCCCTACAGGCAACCTTCCTGTCTGAAGGAAAACAAATGTGCATTTGTGGATTAACCGGCATATCACTCTTCCTCTTCTATATTCTTCCTGCATCCTGCAAGTTCCTTCATTGCGGCTTCTGCCTGTTCCTTGGTTGGCGTCTTTCCATGCCATTCCGCAAGAAATTCCATGAATGAGATACCTTTGCCGGGAATGACGTGTGCGATAATTACTGTTGGCTTCTCATAAATTGCCCTGCCTTCTTCGCACGCATCAATAATTTTCTTGATATTGTGGCCATCGACTTCGATTACCCTCCAGCCAAAGGAACGGAACTTATCTGCCAGCGGCTCCAAAGGCATTACATCCTCAGTAAACCCGTCAATCTGGATATTGTTCCGGTCTATGATTGCAGTAAGATTTCCAAGATGATATTTTGATGCGGCCATTGCAGCTTCCCAGCTTTGGCCTTCCTGAAGCTCGCCATCAGACATCATGCAGTAAACGCGCCATTTTTTTCGTTCGGTTTTTGCAACAATTGCCATGCCAACTGCCTGGGACAACCCCTGACCCAGCGGACCGGATGAATTTTCAATACCTGGCAAAGTTCCTCTATGAGGGTGGCCCTGAAGGCGGGAACCCGGCTTTCGCAACGTGTCTAATTCTTCCTTTGGGAAATAACCAGCATTAGCAAGTGCGCCATACTGAACAGGACAAACATGACCATTGGAAAGAACGACACGGTCTCGCTCAGACCAATCCGGCTCTTCAGGTTTGTGATAAAGGACATTGAAATATAATGCAGTATAAATATCGGCCAGACCGATAGAGCCTGCAGAATGTCCGGACTTTGCTTTTTCAAGCATGTTTATGACATCCTCACGGATAGTATTTGCAATAAGCCGGAGTTTTTTAAGATTGGTAACCTTCAGTCGTTCTGCCATCAACGCGCACCCCGGACACCAGATAATAATTTTTCCATTGCCTGTTTGATATCTGGCTTTGAAAACAATGCACTTGCGGCTGCAAGCTTTGTTGCGCCTGCAGCAACCGCCCGTGGTGCGGTTTCATGATTAATCCCACCATCGACTTCAATATCAATGGTCGGAGAGAGCGAGCGTATTTTTCGTATTTTT
>CAZLMI010000039.1:1447-2608 GCA_964560865.1 Microcaldota archaeon | reverse complement strand
AACCCTCGGAAGATAGGGGAGGATTTTTTCAATAGGAGTATTTGGATTAATGACAAGCCCGACTTCGCCTTCAACACGCCTTACTGCATCTTCAACACGCATCCAGTCGACAACTGTTTCTATATGAACCATATGAAGTGCGTGGTGCGGAGCGCGAAGAATATTCTCTTCGGGATTTGCAACCATCCAGTGAAATTCGTATTTCACGTTTACAGGCAACTCGCCGAAATCGGCAGGGCCAACCGTAGTGTTAGGAACAAACTTACCGTCCATCACATCAATATGAACAGTTTTTACATGAGGCAGGGATTTTTTTATGCGTTCAATAAGCTCTTTTCGTGTTTTTACCAATATCGCTGGTATAACCTCTAACGGCATATTTTTACACCCATTCAGGAGCACTCCCGATTACTCCGTATTAACATTAGTATTATTAGAACTTATAAAGGTTGCGGGAAAGAAAGCGCTGCTAAAAAAGTATGAAGACCGGGCGGCTGCGGGAGCAAACCCGATTAAACGAGCAACGCTTGCGAGTAGCCCGATAAAAAAGCAAAAACAAAAAGCACGAATAGGAGAGCAACAATAAGTATGACAGTACCCAGAATGGGGGATAACACGGCAAGAATCGCCTTGCCCTTGCTGAGCCCGTATAGTTTTTGGATGACGATATATCTAAGAGAAAGTGAATAAATAGTCAATGCGAACTGAACTATATGACCAACACACGGAATAAAAAGAACCGGAAGGAAGAAAAGTGATAAGAGAGTAACTCCTGAGTGGGGAAATGAATCGATTCCAACCTGCTCATTGAATCTTGAAATGCCGCTAAAATGGCGTGCAACCAGCCAAATTACGGCATGTGAAAAGAAAAAAGTGAATAGGGAATAAATAGATAAGATTACGAAAAATAGAATAAACAGGAGGATAGTATAAGGCAAATCGGCGATTGACGAGGACAGGATTAAAAATGCAACCAATATGATGAGAATGACCATTGAAAACAATGCAGATAAAAGAAGAATATTGAATACTGCATCTCTTACCCCACATCTTCCGGCACATCCATCAATAAACGCATTGAGACCTTTGGGGCGAAATGTTGAAAGCCATGTTTTCATGCGCCCGAGAATATCCATCAATATCCCTTCCTAAGTATATGTA
>CAZLMI010000039.1:0-1437 GCA_964560865.1 Microcaldota archaeon | reverse complement strand
CGCAGTTGCACCCGAACCCCCAACGTTGTGAGTCATTGCCACTTCCGCATCCTTAACCTGACGCTTTCCTGCTTCACCACGCAGCTGCCATGTGGCTTCGACAATCTGCTTTACACCAGTTGCACCGACGGGGTGCCCGCATGCCTTTAATCCACCAGAGGTATTTACCGGAATCTCGCCATGAAGCGAGGTCTTGCCTTCAAGGCTTGCTTTTCCACCCTCACCTTTCTTAAAGAAACCCAGGTCTTCAATTGCGAGTATTTCCGCAATCGTAAAACAATCGTGAACTTCGACAAGGTCGATATCTTTCGGGGTGAGTTTGGCCATTTCGTATGCGTGCTTGGCTGCGTATTGTGTAGCCTTCAGCTCGGTGAGCGATGCACGGCTATGCAATGCAATCGTATCAGAAGCCTGAGCACTTGCAATAACCTCAATCGGTTTTTCATTGTATTGTTTTGCAACATCCATAGAGGTAAGAACAACTGCCGCGGCACCATCGGTGATTGGCGAGCAATCGAACATCTTAAGCGGGGATGCAATCATTTTTGCATTCATTGCCTCTTTAAGCGTAATCTCGTTTTGATATTGTGCAAACGGATTCAGCGCGCCGTTTTTATGATTCTTGACTGCAACCGATGCCAGCATTTCCTCAGTAGTACCAAATTCGTACATGTGCTTTCGCGCCATAATTGCATACAACCCTGGAAAAGTCGCGCCTAGAAAAAGCTCCCATTCCTGATCCCCGGCACCACCAAGGATATCTGACACTTCACCAGTGTCAAGATCAGTCATTTTTTCGATTCCGCCCACGACTACGATATCTGCAATACCAGATGCGACTGCCATAAATCCCTGCCGGAATGCAAGACTTCCGGAAGCGCATGCACCCTCAACACGGGTGATTGGAACTGGATTAAGCCCCATGTAATCTGCAATAAGTGCACCTATGTGCTCCTGCCCAACCAACCTTCCGGAAGCCATGGTTCCGACATAACCTGCATTGATTTTTGCACCGGCAAGATTGGCATCGTTAATTGCCTTGACACCTGCTTCGACAACAAGGTCCCTAAAACTGGACTCCCAATGTTCTCCGAATTTGGTCATTCCGGCTCCGACGACAGCAACTTTTCTCATAAATATTACTCTCCTGAGGATAATGAATTGAAGATGGTTGGAAGACTATAAAATACTAGATGTTTTTGAACCATAAACACACCGACAGATAATGTAAAGTTTCGTTTTTAAATTAAACCATTTGATAATAAATTATTCTGGTGGGCAAATGAGCAGTGAAAAAAAAGAAGAGTGTGGCGTAATTGGAATTGTCTCAAAAAAAGGAAGCAACATAGCAACCGCACTGCATAACGGACTGATTGCACTACAACACAGGGGACAGGACGCAGCTGGAATGGCGATTCTTTGCCCGGATGGAAAGAT
>CAZLMI010000038.1:3456-7688 GCA_964560865.1 Microcaldota archaeon | reverse complement strand
CAAGATCATCAATAAGCCGAATTGCAAATGTTTTTGACACACCTAGTTTCTGAGAAATGGATGAAAAACTCGCTTCAAATGGTTGCGATGAGGCAATATGATAAAGTAGTCGCCAAACATCATGTTCATATTTAATATTTATATTCCGCAGGGACGCCAGATCAACGGTTATTGCTTTTTGAATTGCATTTTCAAGAGCCTTTTCAAATCCTTCACCAGAATAAAGAACGCCCCCAGATTTACAGTATTCGTCAATATATTCGAAAGCTTTGAGATGTTTGAGTGATATTTCTTTTCCATGATTAATAATTTGCTCAAAGGTATATACCGGAATATCAAAACCTTTTCGTATATTCAGATGCTCCCTAAAAGAAACTGGTTTAATTGTATACATGACCACCCTTCTTGAAAGATCAGCACTACTTTCTTTTAGTTTAAGACTAGAGGAACCGGAAAAGAAAATCCGTACTTCATGTTCATCATATATTGTTTTCAAATCCTTAGTCCAGCCTGATCTTGTATGTATTTCATCTATAAAAAGTGTTTTCATTCCTTTTTTTCTTAATGCATCATAAATTTCATAAAGAGAATACTGCAACAAATAGCTCGAATCAGCAGAAAAGTATACTGATGATTTCATTTGTTTTGCCAATTGAAGTAAAAGTACAGTTTTACCTACACCACGTAGTCCAGAAATGCCAACAAAAAAATCAATGCCTGTTTTAGAAATGTCCTCAAAAGAAGAACGCTTATTAATAAACTGACTTGCCCATTCTTTCAATGATTCACTCTTTACAATAAGTTTTTCTAATACGGTTTCATCCATATACTAAATACAATTCAAAATATTTATAAATTTATGCATTTCGTCTTTACACAAGTACATAATGCATGCAATACGTATTCATGTGAATACAAAATGTAGATTGTAGAAATCATTCCTTAACAAGCACTGCCAGCAGCACAACTGCCACAGCAGTAGTAATTATGGAAAACACGAACGTGCCTGGAGAACCGAAAATAGTAACCGTGTAAAGAACACCGGCAATAAGATTTGCAGGAAATGCAATCATGCCTGAAACGCCCTTATATGCCCCGATTGCACTCGCGTACATGTTATCCTTTGTTGTCTTAATCAAAAGCACCTGTGGCGCGGTTTCGGCAATTGCCATGAAAAATCCTATGAACGCAAAACATGCAAAAATAACCGGCAATGACGGAAAAAATGCAAACCCAAAAACTGCAATGAGAAAACAGCACATGCCAGTCAAAAGAAGTTTTTTTGCACCGAGCTTGTCCGCAAGAATTCCGGCAGGCATGGAAAAAAGCGTATAAAAGGAATTGTAAACCAAATATAGCACCGGAACAAGAACGAGCGGAACAAAATCATTTGAACGAAGAAGGAAAAACATCATGCTAAAATGGCCCAAAGAAAAAACAATGCCAGAAACCATGAATTGCCTGAATTGGCCGGTACGGAACACGTCAAGAACTATTTTTTTTACGGGGGTTTTTTCAGTATGATGGTCTTTCAGGAATAAAAGGAATAGAACTGCAATTGCTGCAGGAATAACCGAAATAAGAAAAATAGCCCGGTAGCTATCGCCGTTTTGTGTACCGTTGTAAAGAATGGAGATAAGCACGGTCGCAAGAAGCGGACCGATTATTGCACCCGCATTGTCAAGAAACTTCCTGAAACCAAATGCCTTGCCAAGATTGGATTTTTCTTCAGAAAGCCCGATTAATGCATCCCTGGGAACGTCCCTCACACCCTTGCCAATACGCTCTATGGACCTAAGCAAAAGCAGCTGCGGCCAGGTGGCAACATAAAACAGGAGAATCTTGAACAGCGCGGAAATAGAATAACCAAAAATAATTATTTTTTTTCTTTTGCCAATTTTGTCAGAATATAACCCTGAGATAATGCCGGTGATGCTTACAATCAGCTCTGCCAGGGATTCCATTAAACCCAATACGAAAACAGGACCAGCAAGCACAGTCGTAAGGAAAAACGGAAGCAGTGGGTAAATCATTTCGCTGGAGATATCAACAAAAAAGCTTGCAATGCCAAGAAGCTTTGTGTTAAGACTCATTTTTGGCTTTTCCATACTGTCTTTTCCATGTGTAGCTTTTAAAAGTATAAAGTAAAAAGCCAAGTATGTACCGGGTTTCGGAAAAAGAGAAAGAAGCACTGAAAAAGCCGCTTGGAAAGGTATATTCAGGTATTGATGAACTGCGCCCCCATTTGAAAGGCATGCAGATAGTTTCTGTTGGCGATATCTGCACTCTGATGCTCATTGACAATGGAATTAAACCACATCTTGCAGTATTCGATTTCATCTATATGAGAAAAATGCTTCAAAAAGAAAAACAAAAACAGCTGGAGAGTGCATTCGAATCGGTCCAGGAATATGAAAATGAGCCCGGGACGATATCTGAAAAATTTGCCACTGATGCAAAAAAACTTCTGAAACGGGGAGGTGCTGTAAAAATAAACGGGGAGGAGGATCTTACGGCAATTCCGTTAATACTGAATGCTGCGGGAGATATTAGAATAATATATGGACAACCCAATCAGGGAATCGTCCTGGTGGTGCCGGATAATAAAACAAAAAAAGAGATTAAAAGAATATTAACTGCTTTTACTCATGCTTAAAAGTGCAAAAAATGCGGCAACTGTAACTACCAAACCCATCCCTATAAGAATGGTAAGTTCGGTCTTTGGATTAAGGGTGCGATAAAAATAGGTAAGCCCTGCACCAAGAATAACGGCAACAATCCCTTTTGCCACTTTTATTGCTCCAGACATTTAAGTTCACTTGCCGGGAAGACCACGGGTAACTACGATTACATCCTCGACTGATTTTACATTTTTGTAAAGGATGCTCTTTTCTCTGAGTGCAACACGTGCAGATTCCTTATCAGAAGGAAGCTGTTCAATAAGAATTCGGGACACTTCTCCGCTTTCCACGTCAACTATGAAGTCCTGTGCATTGCCAAGGAACTTTCCACTGTCTGTAAAAATATCCATTCCATACATCCTTGAAAGATTGGTACTCATTAAACCACCTGATTGAATGGTAATGGTAGATTTAGTTAAAAAACCTTTGCAAACGGAAACCGTTTAAATTCCTGCCGCGCTATTAAAAACATGATAAAATACATACTTTTCGATATTGATGATACATTATTTCCCACAACTGAATTCGCAGAGCTTGCACGAAAAAACGCAGTCAGGGCAATGAAAACATTCGGAATAGATAAAACTGAAAAAGAGGTATATCGGACGTTGGAGGAGATTATCTCAAGAAAAGGGTCAAATTATGAAGCACACTTCGACGAACTGTGCAAAAAACTCAGGATAACCAATAATGCAAGATTTATTGCTGCGGCAGTGGCAGCGTACCACAATACGAAAACCGCGATTCAGACTTATCCTGAGGTTCCGCTCACATTATTGAAATTAAGGGAACGCGGATACCGGCTGTATGCTGCAACAAACGGAAATACACTGAAACAATGGGATAAGCTTATACGCCTGCAGATTGCACTTTATTTTGAGGATGTATTTGTATCCGAAGAACTGGGAGTTGAAAAGGGAGATGCTTTTTTCAAAAAGGTACTGAAACGGCTGGGCGCAGTTCCGGAAGAATGCGCAATGATTGGAGACAAGGAAACTGCAGACATTGCACCGGCAAAAAAACTCGGCATGCATACTATAAGAGTAAAACAAGGGAAATACCGGAAGGAACCAACTTCTGCAGAATTCCAGGTAGATGATTTGGGTGAAGTACCCGGAATAGTGGAGAATTTATCAAAACATCAATAATAAAAAAACTAACTATTCAAAATGGGTACAGGTGCTTAAATGAAAAAGATAGTTCTGGCATTATTTATAGTAATGATAATTTTATTGTATGGATGTATTGGGGGCGGCTCAACATGCTCGAGCGATGCAAATTGCGGATCATGGCAAAGCTGCAACAATGCTACGGGGACATGTGATGCAAAAAAAGGATATTGCAACGCTGAAGCGGAATGTAATGATACCCTGAAAACATGCGACACTACAACGACACATACCTGCATCTTTAAAGATGGAAGATGTACCAGCAATGCAAACTGCAAAAGCTGGCAAGTGTGCGATGCAACAAACACGTGCAAAGCCACACCGGGATACTGCAATGCCGATAGTGAATGCAATGTAAGTTTCGAACAATGCAGTGCAACAA
>CAZLMI010000038.1:0-3446 GCA_964560865.1 Microcaldota archaeon | reverse complement strand
CCCAAAACCAGGACTTTGCACTGCGGATACGGATTGTAATGCATGGGAATCCTGCGACACAACAAGCAAAAAATGCACAGTAGGAAAGGGCAGATGCAACCTGAACGGGGATTGCCTTGCATGGCAAAGCTGCGATACAAAAACGCACCTTTGCGATGCAAAAGCAGGATATTGTGTAAATGATGATGACTGCGATAAAACCTGGAGCAAATGTGACTCAGCTACAAACAAATGCACTTCAAAACAGGGGTATTGTCTGCTTGACAGCGAATGCAACTGGTGGGAATACTGCGCAGGCACCCACACGTGCAGCCCTAAAACAGGATACTGCAGTATGAACAGCGACTGTGGAAGCTGGCAGTATTGTAATAACCACAAATGCACTTCAAATATAGGAAGATGCACTTCCGACACAGACTGCACTGCGGGAGAGGTATGCGACGAAACCACGAATTACTGCAAGTAAATGATGAATGATCCGGTTTTAATCATAAACCGGACATATTTATTTTTTCCTCTTTTTAATAATAACATGGGTTACCAGGTACGGTTTGGTCCGGCAGGAATTCCGATACAATGCAAAGGCACCAGCACAATCGATGGAATACGATGTTGCAAAGAGCTCGGCCTTAATGCAATGGAAATGGAATTCGTGCATGGAGTAAGGATGACCCTTGAAACTGCAAAAGAAGCTAAAAAAACCGCAAACGAATCAGATGTGTGGCTATCTTCGCATGCACCATATTATATCAATCTCTGTTCAGATGAAAAATCAGAAAACAGCAAAAGGAACATAATTGAATCCGCAAGGATAACCGCAGCTGCGGGCGGAAAAATAACCGTATTCCATCCGGGATACTACCAAAAAAAAGACAGTGAAACTGCATTCCAGACCGCAAAAAAGCATTTGAAAGAAATCGAAGAAGACCTCAAGTCACACAATATAAAAATCGTACTCGGAGCAGAAACAGTCGGGAAAAAAACAGCGTTTGGTGGATTGAAGGAGAACATACGGCTTTCCCGTGAACTGACGATGGTGGCACCAGTAATAGATTTTGCACACCTTATTGCCAGGGGCGATTTTAGATTACGTACAAAAGAGGATTACAGAGCGGTATTTGATTTGATTGAAAATGAAATCAATGGGTATTCGATGCATTTTCACAGCCATTTCTCTGAGATAAATTACAATGAAAAGGGCGAACGGAACCATGTTCCCCTGGATGAAAGAAATGAACCGCCATACCGGCCACTCATCGAACTGATAAAAGAAAACGGATACTCCGGAGTAATAATCTGCGAATCTCCAAAAATTGATTTTGATGCAATAAAAATGCGGAATTATTATGCAAAAGTGGGGGATGGACATGTTGATTGATTCTCTTGAAGAAATGGCACTTTATTTTGGTGAGAAGGAGAATAGATACCGTGAACTTGAAAGGGAATACCAAAAAATATATGAAAAGGACCTTAGACAGGAAATGAAGGCCATAAAAAATGAAATAGCTGCAAAAAAACATGAACTTATCGAATCGATATATGACAATATTGAAGAATACAGACTATTAGTGAAAAATTTTCCTGATTTGTTTGATTGTTTTTTGGAAGAAGGAACCGTGGGAAAAGTATTGAAAAAGAAAAGATGGCTCCTGGAATTCATGCCTTTGAAAAATAAAAATCCTGAAAAAGAACTGCAAAAAGTGAGGGAGAAAAAAAAGCAGCTGGAAGAAGCGAGAAAAACTGTTTTGACCTGGGTGGGAAAAGTAAAGGCAAGACAATTTGAAGCGACATTTTCAATCCTCAAAGGAAAACTGAAAAAAGACCTTGATAAGGACGAAGTCCTGGATATAATTGATGACTTAAAAAAAGAAATTAAAAAGGAAGGATGGAAAATCGCCCTGAATGAACCGGTGATTGAAAAAATATTCGCAAAAATGATAACCCGATTAAAAACAGCGCGTACCGGACTCGCGGATGCAAAAAAGCAGCATGAAAAATCAAAAGGAAAAGGCTCGGTAGCAGAATATGACAGCATGAAAAAACTCGAAGAATTTAAAAAAACCACGGAAAAATATGAACGTCTGTGCAGGCACATGCTTCTGGCAAATCAGGAGTACCTGAATAAACTGAAAAACAAAAAACCGCAGGAACTTGGCGAAAACGAACCGGTTATAAGAAAGATAATTTCCGGGATAACTATAAAGAGGATAAATGAGATGTTCTGGGTGGATAAAATGAAGCAAATGCTGGACACAAAATAAATTTCTTAATTAAATTGCATTGAGTTTCTTAATCCTTTTTTCAAGACCGGATTTGAGGTTTGAATGTATTCTCGGGTCATTCCTGAAGTAAATGTGATAAAAATTACTCAGAAGCTGTTTGGTTCTTTTTTTATCCAGCGAATATGCCGCTTTCATATGATGGTCACCTTTCGGACTGTCCATAAAAAGATAACAGAGTGACAAAAAGAAATGTGAAAGCACATCTTTTGCAGAAAGCGAAAGCGCATGTTCAAAATCTTCGATCGCATCTTCAAGCTCGAAAATTTCCAGATGGGTCATACCCATTGCACGGAAATACTCCGGTTTTTTTCTGATTATTGACGCCCTTTCAAAACACTCATGCGCATATTCATAATTTTTTCTTCTGAGTGATGCAACACCACGCAGGTACCAGATGTTATCGTTATTTTTTTGGGTTAATAACAAGGTATCAAGAAGCTTGGCTGCACTAAGGTATTTGCCCTTTGAAATAAGCTCTTCGGCCTTGGTTTCGGTTTCCATCATATGAATTTCTCGTAAGAGTTTAAAAAGCGTTTTATTTAATATATGATTGGTTAAAAGAAAAAAAAGTGGTTTTATGGTGGCACAGGAAGTGTTTGAAAAACGAGGAACGACTGAAAAAAAACAGGAACCACGAATGGCATTTGTGCCAGTAAAAGAAGTGCCAAGAATAAAAAGAATGGAAAAATTTGGAATTGAAGCAGGATGCGTATTGTCTGTATTGGAAGAAATGAAGGAACACTCAAGACCAAACGGAAGCATACGTATAGGCCATCCGTCAAAGGCAGGGCGTGCCATAGAAACTTCGGCAAACGGACAAAAAAATTTCAATCATTATTGCCATGAGAATCCTAATTATATTTGTGAACGGATGGAAAGTGCAGTAAAGAAATTGAATATATGAATAAAGTTCAGTCACTCCATCTCAATTGTCCCGGGAGGCTTGTTTGTAATATCATACATTACCCTACCAATTTCCCTTACCTCATTAGTTATTCTCGTGGAAATAGTCTGTAACAATGTATGCGGAATATGTGAAAAATTCGCAGTCATCCCATCCATGCTTCGCACTGCACGCACTACTGCAACATATTTGTATGCACGTTCATCGCCCCGCACGCCAACGGTTTTTGTATCCAAAAGTGCAGCAAAATACTGCCATGG
>CAZLMI010000037.1:0-7854 GCA_964560865.1 Microcaldota archaeon | reverse complement strand
AAAAAAAAAAAAAAGAAAAAAAAAAAAAAAAAAAAAAAAGCATGAACACAAAATTTTTTAACAGCAATGGCGACCCGATAGTCCAACTTTTTTTGCCAAGCACCATTTTGCTTGCCAACATAGATTATTCCGGACTGTTGGACTATAGCCTCAAGGCAGTATTAGGAGGAGTAATATGGCTTGTCTTCAAGTTCACCTCCGATTATTTGGACAGAAAAAATATTCAGAAAATCAAAAAAAACAACAAGCAGCAAAACAATGGCTAACCTGAAGAAAATATTGTTAGGACTTGGTATAACTGGAGGCTTGGTTGCAGGAATCAGCTATTTAGCGAGGTTACGCAAGACAAGTTCCGAACTCGAAAGTGAAACCACCGTTAACGTGCAAAAACTCGATTTGACAGGACTTTCGCTGCGAGTGGACTCCTTGCTTAAAAATCCAACCAAAACCGCTTTGACAATGAAATTTCCATATGTGAAACTCATTTACAAAGACGCAACCCTTGCCAGTTCACAGGTAGTAAATGAAAACATCGAAGTTCCTGCATTTGGGGAAGCAAGAATTGAAAAAATCATGATACAGATTCCGGTGATGGGCTTGTTTTCACTTGGCGGAGATTTAATCAAATCACTCAAATCCGGCGAACCAGTCAAAATACAGGCAAAAACCATCACCACCATTGACCTTGGATGGAAACAACTCCCTTATGAAAAAACCGATGAAATCAACCTAAAAGTCTGAAATATGGAAGCAAAAAATTACAGACATATAGCCGATGGAAAAGCTTACAACAGCCTTTTTCCTGAAATCACGAACAGCGATAAAACCATCAAAAGAGGTGCAGTTGTCGAAGATACCGTGCAGTTTATTCCAAAAGTGGTAAATGAAACCTTGCACCACACTAAAAAAATAGCACGAAAACTCGATACAGGAAACACCTACAGTACCTGCCGAAACATTTGGAACTTTGTTTACAATCATATCCGCTACACCAAAGATAAAGAAGGATTTGAACAAATCCGAAGTCCCGGAAGAACATGGCACGACCGCCACAGGGGCGTAGATTGCGACTGCTACACGGTATTTATCAGTTCCATACTTACGAATTTAAAAATTCCGCATAAACTGCGAATCACCAAGTACGGAGGAGATAATTTCCAGCATATCTACCCGATAGTCCCCGAAGGCAAAAGCCACATCACTGTCGATTGCGTGGTAAACGAATTCAATTATGAAGAACCATACTCAGAAAAAAAAGATACAACAATGGATTTACAATATTTAAACGGAATAGACAACATGGACTACGACGACCTTACCGGAGGCGATGGGTTCGGAAAGTTGTTCAAGAAGAAACCAAAAACCGGAGCAGAAGGAGAAAAGAAAAAAGGAGGCAAACTCAAAGAGCTACTTCACAAAGGACTGCATATAACCAACAAACTGAACCCCGGAACCGCATTATTGCGAAACGGAGTATTGGCAGCCATGAAACTCAACCTCTTTAAAATCGGACAACGACTCAAATGGTCATACCTGAGTGAATCCGCAGCCAAAAGCAAAGGGATTGATATGGCAAGATGGCAACGACTTGTCAAGGTACGAGAAAAGTTAGAAAAAATCTTCTACGATGCTGGAGGCAAGCCCGAGAATATGAAAAAAGCTGTACTCAAAGGCAAGGGCAACAAAAACAATGAAGTATCCGGATTAGGATATGCACCATCAGCCGAAACATTCTACATGAACACAGCCACACCATTACGAAAAGTACTTGGCGAAGACATTTGGCAAGAAGAAAATGTCAACGGATTAGAAGGTTTGGAAGGCGTTGCAGGAATCGGAGCATTGGGAGAAGTAGCCACCGCAGCAGCCATAGCAGCAGCAACCAGTGTGCTGGCAGCCATCGGCGGACTTTTGAAAAGCATCGGAAATATTTTCCCGAAAAAAGAAAAAGGCTCGGATGATTTTGAGAATACCGAAACCGAAGACAATGCAGCCCAACAAGCAGCAGCAGAAGACGGACAATTGCCAGCATTACCAGCCATCATGCAAAAAAATGCAAGTCTTCCGGCAAGCAGAGACGATGGAGAAGATTCAAAAGTTACCGAAGACATTGCTACAGACAACAGCGATACCAGTTCCGATTCAGGAAGTGACAGCGGAGACTCATCAGATACAGGAGAGAAACAAGGCTTTTGGGCAAAAAACAAGAAATGGTTAAAGCCCACCATGTTTGGAGTCGGAGGATTAGGATTGTTATTCGCAGGATACAAATTGCTTGGAGGAAAGAAAAAAGTAGTAGCACGAACATCAAATGGAGAAGTATCAGGTCTTAACGGAGTCAAAAGACGCAAGAAAAGAACTACAAAGAATACCGCCTCTGCCAGCCTTGACAAGAAGAAATCGATAGCACAAAAGAAAACTTCAACAAGTAGGAGAAAAAGAAGAGGAAAACGCAACAATTCCGATAGTAAAAAGCAAGCCGTAGCCCTGTTATAACATCAACTCACAATTAATAATTAACAATTAATAATTAAAAAAATGGCAAAGAGAAAAAAGAATTACAACAGAAATTCCCGAAGGAAAAGTGTTCTTTCAGGAATCACCCAAACGCTGGATACCAAAGGCAATCTAAAGAACACTGCCATCGAAACAATAAAAGACCTTGTGGCAGGAGTAGTTGCAGGAGGAGTCGCCGGAGCAGCCATCGGAAGGTCGTCATTAGTAGTTGGAACGGTGGTAACAGGAATCGGTCACTACACAAAAAGCCGTTTGGCATCAGTATTCGGATTAGGAATGATGGCATCCAACGGATTTCAGAAAACAGGAGCAGAAGTTAGTGGAACAGGAAAAGCAGGAGTTCTTGCAGGAATTAAAGAAAGACTTGCAACCTATAAAGAAAGCTTTATGCAGAAACTTTTCCTTGATATGTTACTGAAAAAGAAAGAAGGTAGCACTACAAGTGAAGGCACATCCGGCATGGGAGCTGTGAAGTACTTCTTGTATCCCGGCAACAAGAGCAAAGAACTTGATATGAGCGAACTTGACCGAATTGAAAAAGCAGTAGCCGAAAGTGGGAAACAATTCACACAAGAACAACAGACAGCAGGATTGGATGGAACTGACGGACTGCTTGACCCGGAAGAGAAGATTTTTTAGAAGATAGAAATTGGAAGTTAGAATGGAGAATACAGAAGTCAGAATATCCAACATCCAATTTCCAATCTCCAACTTCAAAAATCATTAACCATTAACCATTAACCATTTACAATTAACAAAAAGTATTAATCACTTAAATCAAAAACAAATGTTAGGACAAATTTTAGGAATGGAAGCCCTTGACGAGTATAACAATGCAGGAGCATTATTGGGCTTGGACAATGACAGCGACGAATTAGTAGGCGAAGTAATGGGAGCCTTACGCAGAATGAATCCCATACAAAGAGCAAAAGCAGTAAATAAAATCACAGCACCACCGACACCGAGCAAAGGCAGTCGTGCAGAAATGGAGAAACATTTTCCTGAACTACCCGATCACATCAAAGACGGTTTGAAAAAAGGAGAATTGCGATTGGCAGATACCATTATCTACTCCATTAAGCCAGTGAGTTCAAAGATGTTCGAAACACAGGACGATAAAGAAATCGGACTACGCAATGTATCGAATGCCAAGTTGCCAAAAAATCAGAGTTTGCTTGTAAGCGGAATCATTCTGCTTGCCGGAGTATCAGCAGATGCCAGCAAAGACAAGATTATGTCCACCAAGTTTGAATTATTGGAAGAATTTCCAGCAGTGATGAACGGAGAGTTTTCGTTGAAATGCAATAAAAGACAAATCGTTCCCGAAACCGCAAACAGAGTATTTGCAACAAAAAATTTCAGTTTGGTACAGGCAGGATATTTCAAGTTGGCAAATCCGAGATTGATTTCCGATGATGTGTTGATTGAAATGACCATTGAATTAGGAACAATGGATGGAATCGCAAACAACACCTACATATGGGCTGGATTACACGGAACCGTAACCACTCCATAACAAAAGCAAAAATCGAAGGGCAGGTTCGCCTGTCCCTTCTTTTTTCATTAACCATTAATCATTAACCATTGATAATTATGTTAAAGCCTGTAAAAAAACGATTTGACCTGAATGTAACCGAAGCCGGAAGAAGCGTATCACAAACCTTCGAATTAGACAAAACCATTGTTTCGGTAAAAGGATTATTGTTGACTTCCGATATGGATGATTTACTGTATTACAGAGGCAGTCAGCGAATCGAAATCAATAAAAGCGAACTGTTTCCTGAAAACTACGAAAGCAAGCTGCTGATGTCAGGAATCAATGTCGCACCAAAAACCCGATACTATGACCTTGGAGGCGTTAATCCGGGCAACGGACAAGTACGCATTGAATACAAAGACAACGAAAGCCCAAAAGCAGGATTTCGACCTTACAGAGTATCCCTTTATCTCGAATGTGAAATGGATGATGCCAAATGAAAGAAACAGCCATCATAACAATTCTGAACATTAGCAGAGCTTATGAAATCCGACATTTTCAAGTGCGGATTCCACGAGATACGCAAAGCATCTGTGCAATAGAACTAACGGTTCGTGCAAATGGCAAGAGCCTCGGAAAAGTAGCACCTGTGGAAAACATTCTTAATTATCAACGAAATCCACTCTTTGGCGACCTGATGCTATTCAGTTGCGAAGAAGGAAATTGCTTTTATACCGGAGAGCTTCACGAAAGCGATAACAACAGCCTGATGTTCGACTTCAGCAAATTCGAAAAAGACGAGTTTGCTGAATGGACACACGGAGCCAAACAAGAAGCAGAAGAAGTAACAGTGGATGGGGACACCACTGTTGTGATGGGAGTTTATCGTGATAAAACAGGAAAAGCAATCACCGAAATAAGAGGATATGAAATCAAAGTAATTATTTGGATTAAAACAAAAGACTGATATGACCATAGAACTTGCATTAGAATACATTCCACGCAGAATGGAAGAGTTAGGCTTCGGAAATCGCTACACATTGCGATTCCGTCATCTTGTGCTGCAACCATCAGATAAATTAACCATAGATGCACAAAGCCAGTTTTTTATTTTGGTGGATCAAATATCCGGCATCAGTGTCGAATCGCAGACAGGATTGTTCGATTTGAGTTCTTCATCTGCAAATGAAATGCAATACGAACATCAGGGCATCATCAACATTCGGAATATGAACGGAAGAACAACTCACATACGCTTTATACAAGTAATTATCAAACACGAAAAAACAACTTGATATGGGAGAATTAATAGAAAAATACGACCCTGAAAAAATAGAACTCATACGCATGAAGCTGGAGCAGTCGGCAAAATCCGGCTCACCTGAATTCTTTGAAATCATTGTGGATGATATGCCTGTAGTAAAACGAACCAATGATTTAGCTCTCTTTGACAGCTTTCGAGCCTATTTGGCAAAAGGATTGAATAAAATATCCTTTCGTTTGTACGGCACATCATCAAAAGGCTGGAGAAATATCCACCGGACATTTGTAATGAATACACCACAAAGCAATGATGCATTATCAGGAATAGATATAGACGCACGAATAAACGAAAAACTCCGTCAAGAAAGAGAACGTTGGGAAACAGAACTTCTGAAAAAAGAATTAGATGAAACCAAAGAGCAGCTCAAGGAAGCCGAAGATTACATCGAGCAATTAGAAGATAAAATTGAAGAAGTGAGAAATGAAAAAAACTCGGTGGCGAATACGTTGGGAGAATTGGGGACAGGATTTTTTACCGGATTAATCAAACGAGGTTCAAAGAAAAATCCATCATTAAAAACACTTGCTGGATTTTTTGATGACGACGAAACAGCAAGCACCACAGCAGAAGAAACCGAAACCAGTTTTGAAAAAGTATCAGACGAAAACAATGGAAATGAAAACGACCCATACGTTCAGATACTACGCCAAATAGAAGAACGACTCAATAAAGAACAACTGACTTATGTGATGGGCATACTTGGAAAAATGCTTGATGAGCCTGAAAACATAATGCCAGTTGCCGAACTACTTAATCTGAATAAATAAGCTTTAAAATCTACGAAAATGAACAAATACGCATTTAAAATTACGATTGAAGCATCCAATGAAAATGATGCCGAAACCAAAATGAAAGCCTTAACTGTGTTGGCATCAAAGCTCACAGAAAAAGAGTTAGACAAATTAGCCTGGATCATTAAAAACGACCCTGCAAAAACAAAATTAGCAAAACAATATCTCGGAGTTTAATTATTAATGAAAAATGGTTAATGGTTAATTAATATGACAAAAGCATTGAAAAATAAGGAAAAAGATAAACTCACTGTAAAGGAAAAAATTCTTTATGGTGCAGGAGGTCTTGTGCTGTTGGGCGGAGGCTTTTTCCTTGTTCGCAAATGGGTACTCAATGCCATTTCCAACCATGAAGAAAAGAAAACATTAGAAGAAGGAACACCAGCCACATTTGCCAAACAAATAAAAATGGCATTTGAAAATGATGGTTGGTTGGGAACAGACACTACTGCTCTTCGCAATGCCCTACGTGAAATCCCCGACAGAAACACGTTTGATAAGGTAGTGAAATCATATCAAAAACTCTACAACAGCAATCTGATGTACGATTTGAGCGACGAACTACAAACTACCGAATACAATGAAATGCTTCAAATTATTGATGCCAAACCAGAAAAAGTAGGACAAGGAGCAGTTCAACTCAATTACGAAGCATGGGCAAAAAGACTCAAGGCAGCATTTGATAAAAGCTATGGATTCCTTCCGGGAACAGATGAAGAAGCAATAGTAGCAGTTTTTAACGAAATACCGACACAAGCAGCATTCATTAAAACCGCTGGAGAATACAAAAACCTTTATGGCAAGAACCTGTTGAGCGATTTAAAAAGCGAACTGGAGTTTGGAGAATACGAAGCATACATGATAATCATACTCAAGAAACCCAAAGTATAATATGGCAACACAAAACAATAAAAAGAAAAAACTCATCCTGATAGGATTAGGAACAGCAGTAGCCGGAATACTCGGCTATTTCGGATGGCAGTATTTTTCCAACAGAAACAGCAACACGGAAATGCAGGACGATTTTCCGTTGCCATCGCCACAGGCAGATGATTTCAGTCCGAATAATATCATTGCACGAAATGATGAATTTCCTTTGAAAAGAGGAAGCAAAGGACAGCGAGTACAAGCAGTACAGGAAGCCTTAATTGCCAAATACGGAAAAAGCATCCTGCCCAAATACGGTTCCGATGGGGACTTCGGAAGCGAAACAGTGGCAGCACTCAAAAAAGCAGGATTGCCGGAGAGTATTGATGAAGCCACTTACAACTCCATCACTAAAAGCGAAAAAAGCAGTAGCAGCACTACCGAAGCTGCTTCACTTGCCAAAACGCTGTACAAGGCTGCGGTCAACAAAAATTTATTACAAGTCATCACCGCATTAAGGCAAATGAAAACCAAAGACGATTATTCATCAGTCAGCAATGAATTTTTGCAGTATCGCATCGGTGGAGTGAGAAAAACCCTTGTCAATGGAATGCTGGATAGCTTTTCAGATGAAGGACAAAAACAGCAGATACGGATGGAGTTTTCGAGAATGGGTTTGAAATACGATGGGGACAAATGGTCATTATCAGGTATCGGAGGAATGACGGTTATCACTCGCAGAAATGCATCTGTTTGGAGAAATCCTTACGACAAAGTAGAAGTACCTGCCCGAACCATTTTGGGGACTGAAATCGGGCAGTTAAATGGCTTTACCGCCTTTGAGAACAATGGCGAGACCTTTTTAATAAACACTCAAA
>CAZLMI010000036.1:1795-7920 GCA_964560865.1 Microcaldota archaeon | reverse complement strand
TAACTTCATCAGGTTCAGCAACTGCAGGATATACGGCAGTTGTTGCAGTTTTTGATACGGGTCTAACTACAGGAGCCAAAGACCCACGTACTGGAACATCACTGTCAGTACCATCAGAAGTTGGCACTTCATCAAGGGCTAAATCAATATCACCAGTATCAAAATCACTAAGGGGACTTAATGGTTCTGGTTTGATTGGACCCGTTGGTGAACGGGTTATTGGTAATTGTGTTCTTGCGGGTGCTGCAGCTGGCGGTGCTTGTTGCACTGCTGGTGCTGGTTCTTTGACTGGTACCATTGCACCTGTGGGTGCGGCTGGTTCTGATACTGTTTGTACCGGCGCAGATTGTGCTTCCGAAACTGGGGGCTGTGTTCGTGGTCTTGCTGCTGGTCTTGGTTCTGGTCTTGCTGATTCGACAGCAGATCTTGCTGCAGGTACTGGTGCTCGTACACGTGGTGTGGTAATTGGTTCTGGATCTGTTGTTGGCGCTGTTGGTCTTTCTACAGTTCTTTGTTCTGGTACTCCAGATTGTAATGCCCGTGCTGACGGAGATTTTGCTAATGATTCGACAGCTGGTCTTACTTGTTCTGCTTCTGGAACAGTATATGTTGTAACTCCAGAACTCCAGGGGAATGGAAGTGGTGATTGTTCTGCAGGTTTTGCACGTGATGGAAGAACCTCTGTTAAAGGATCGATATCCCCATCACGTGGCGTTGAAGGAATTTGTAATAATCCTGAATCTTCAGGTCTAACACCCACAATAGGTTCGGACATCCTTGGTACACTTTCAACTGGTGCGGATTCTGGTGCCCTTACGCTCGGGGGTGCGGCTGGTTCTGGTACTGTTTGTACCGGTTCCTGCACTGGTGATTGTACTTGTGGTGTTGGCACCTGTCTTGGATCTGGTGTTGGTCCCTGTGATTGCTGGACTACCGGTGCTTGCTTCGGTACTGGAACTGAATGTGGTCTCATACCGATTACAGATTCAACTGCAGGTTCTCGACTTGCTCGTGGTTGAGATGAAGTAGGCGTACCTGTTGAATCTTTTCGGGTTCTTGCTTTTATATCTTTTAGAGTTGCCATAAGGATTCACCAATTATTTTTGTGGCTTATTTTGGAGTTCATCACATTCAGCCTGAACAACAGCACTTGCCACATCGCCCATATTATAACCTTCATTGCCAAGTGCAGCTCCCAGTGCAATATCACGGGTAACTCCACCATCGTGTGTAGCTTTTTCTGCAACCTCTTTTGCAGCATCGGCTGTTTTTTGTGCTGATTCACTTGTAGTTCTTGCTACATCGGCAGTTTTCTGTGCATTGCCTGCGGTTGTTTTTGCTTCACTTGCTGTTTTTTGTGCTTCTGTTGCTGTTTGATTTGCCTGGGCCGCATTTTCAGTACCATATTTAATTAATCTAAGAAATCTTCCAACCAATGCGAGTGCGGTTTCACTAACAGGTTTTGGTGTGGGAACATTATCTAAAGTTACTCCGGCATTTGTTTCTTGACCGGTTAATAATTGATCGACAGAACCTAAAAAGCCATGTAATCTAGAAATTATCCGGGCTCCGAATTTAGGACTTTCAACAACTTGATCTGCCAATATAGTATAATCTAATCCTTTTAACACATCAGCCACAATTCGTCTAACCTGTTCTTCAGAAAGTTTCAAAGAACCGAGTGCAGTCTGTACTGCGGCATCAACGTTCTGTTGAAGAGCTTCTGAAAGATTTCCGATTGCACCTTCATGTCTTGCTGCCGCAGCGGAATGTTCACTAGCTTTTCTTTCAGCTGTTTCAATTGCTTCAGCCAGCGCCATCTTACGGATTTCCAATTGGCTGATTTCACCTTGGAGTTTACGTATTTGGACTTCATGACCTTCTGCCGCCATTTTATGGCTTTGCGCAGATTGTGCATGAGTAAGGGCAGTTTCATCTAAATGACTGGCACCATCTCTGGCACGTAGCGCCTCCTGAAGTGCATCTCCTGCAGTTCGGGTTTCATCTTGAGCCTGTGAAAGTAATGACCTTGCATTTTCAACCAGTGTACGGAGTTCTACCATTGCAGCTTCAAGCTGTCCACTAAGTTTTTGTTCAGCACTATCCATAGCAAATTGAACATCAATTGAAAGCTGTGCGCTGGTTTCCCGCTTTAGTTGTGCAAATCGGGTATTAACTGCAAGAACATTTTGTGAATGCAATGTTGCAAGCAATTGTGGCAATGCAAGAACCATGTTGATTGCTTCGGCAAAATTTGCAGGTTTCTTTGTTGTTACGTTTCCCTGTGCATCAAAACCAGTAACGAGTTCTACACCATTAACAAACAAATTGTTTAATGCAGCCTGAACCCGGACGTCAAGTTTATCTGAGGTATATGAACGTAATATTTCGCTAAGTGCTTCCTGAACTGTGAAACTCATTTGTTCCCCATTCACAGTAATTTTAATTTCTTTGCCAAGCGTAGCACGGAATGCGCCAAGATCAGATTGCAATTGTTCTAATTCTCCAAGTTTAGCAGAAACATCGGAAACCACTTGTGTAACATCAGTTACTGCTTGTTTTGCACTTTTTCCAGCTTCCACGGATTTTGCAACTTCACCAGTTGCCAGTGCTTGATATGCAGTAGTAAGAGATTCCAATGATCGTAAGGTTCCAAAAGCGGATTGAAGTCCTCTTATCAATGCCATTTGCGCTTCGGTTGAATCTTCAAGAACGGTTAAACGACCAGTAACTTCCGCATGTTGCTGATCAACCTGTGCTTCAAGTGCTTTTACAGGTGCTGCCATTTTATCTGCAGCTTCTTGAGCCATGTGGCTGGTTGCAGAGAAATATTGACCCCATGCGTTTGCACGTGTGTCTGCTGTCCATTTAACAGACATTCCATCTGAAGTAGGAGTTCTTGTTGAATTTCCTGGTTTTCCGTCTTTTCCCCTTGCTGATTTCATTGTAGAACCGGTCATTATTACACCTCAATAGTATAAGTATTTGTTTCTATTAATTGTTTTATGTGTGATTAGGTATTTAAATGTTGCCTTTTATATAATTGTGGGTTTTAAACCCTGGAAACCGAAGTACAAACCGTTTTTTTACCATTAAGAACTGCAATAAGCCTTTCGGATTTCAGGCCATTGACTATGAAGGAGGGGGTATCCAAAAGAAGGAGCTCTTCTATTTTTCCCTTCATTGCGCCAGTGACATCGTTTTTTCCTGATTTGAAATGTTTTGAAATCTCATGAAAATTCGATGGGTTTATTTTCGGGATAACATTTCCTTTATCATCGAGCACACCATCAACATTGGTTGCATGGATTATTTTATCGGCCTTTTTTCCAAGATAGGAAACAAGCTGGTCTCCGGAGCAAACAGAAGCGCCAAGTTCCACATCAGGAACAACATCGCCAAACAAAACAGGAAGATAGCCTGAAGAAAGATAATCGTCAATTATTTTGGTATTGAACGAATGAATCCGCTTGTTTTTTGAAACGATTAAAGTCGCGGGTGGCAAGGAAACTGCCGGCACACCATTTTTATTCAGTGCAGCAGTTAAAAGCAGGGACAGCTCGCAACACGACTGGTGGGTCAGTGAAGCACCGAGTTTTTGTTCAGTATTTTTTACTCCGTCATTGATTTTGTATTTTATTACAAGCGGATGACCGAATGAACCGGCACCGTGTATTATAATCCATTGCCTATCGCTTTTCTTCCATTCTGAAGCAACAGTTTTTGCAAGAACTTCGATATTTTCAAGGTCGGCGTCTTTCCATCCTTCTTTGTTTGTAAGTATTGACCCGCCGAGTTTGAGTATGAACATAATGATAAACATGAACAGAAACCATTAAAACCAGTTTCAGAACCATTATACTCATGAAAATTCTGCTTGCAATCACCGGAGCATCCGGACTGGAGTATGGGCGAAGGCTCGCGGAAATTTTGCAGAAGAACAAAACAACAGAATGCAGTGTTGTAATCAGCTCGGGTGCAAAAGAAGTAGCAAAAGCAGAATCCGGAAAACTTCCAAAAGCAGATTATTGGGAATATGATTTCAATTGTCCTTATGCCTCTGGTTCCAATCCACCTGATGCAATGATTATTGCGCCATGCTCGCTCAAGACGCTTGGCGAGATTGCGAATGGTGTTGGCAATTCCTTAATAACAAGAGCAGCAGAGGTTGCTTTAAAAGAAAGAAAGAAAATTATTTTGGTTGTGCGTGATACTCCGTACTCATTAATAACAATAAAAAATATGGAAAAAATTACACTTGCAGGTGGGATTATTCTTCCGGCATGCCCAGGCTTTTATGGAAAACCAAAACGCGTGGAAGATTTGATTGATTTTGTCGTGGCAAGGGTGCTTGATCAATTAGGTGTGAAACATAAACTTGGAAAAAGGTGGAAAGAATAGCCGTAATTATGGATTATGGTTATAGGGTATTGGAGAACTGAATAGATATCTAACACCATAAATTTGTCCATCTGCAAACCCCAATTTTGTATCAGGTTCATTATTAGATGTATTGTCAAGTGTAGTTAGTATGATACGCACCCCATGAAAAGAATTGTTATTCCTAAGTGTTACTATTACACTTTGATAATGACATACCGCGACCTCATTATCAAAGGATACATCAAAACGATAAGGATCGTCATAACAACCTACACAGCAGCCATCCAAATTAAGCATAACTTTTTTGATTTTTTCAGTACAAACAGCAGGTTTTCCTTTAGTGTCTAAACAATCAGGTTCTGACTTGAATTTTGCCCATAAACCAAGGGAAACTGCTGCCAACAACACTGCACTGGCAACTGCGGTTTTTATCCTTCCGCTTCTTGTCATTTGCTTCATTTAGACATCAGAGGATTGTCGATACCCAAAATACCTTCTTAAAAACATTTCAGTCATCTTATTTCTAGGAACACAATTTCCAGAAGAGGTACAATAAAGATCATCATAATGAGAAGACGTAATAAACCCGAGTGCAGCCAGCAGTTCCACAGAACCTTGCTCGTAAAATGGAAGTGGTTGCCTGTGAAGTACTGCTCTTAAGTCTCTAAGTGCAACTACATCCGACTGCAGTTCATTTTGCAGATATTTAATCAACGTAAGCCACCGGTTTTCATTTCCATTTTCAACAATGCGAGTTGCACATCCATTAACATCTGCATTAGTAATTACTTTAATATCATTAGCCTGGGCATGCTCCACAACTGCGATTCCCAATTTATTCGTCAGGTAAGGATCACCCCCCGACCAGAAGTAAACCAAATCACTCAAATCGCACGAAAAACCATTTACATGGAACCCCAGATTGACAAAGTCGACAGTTTCTTGAAAAGAAAAATCGCCAAGCCTAATATTTTCTGCAATATTAAATGGCGACGAAGTATAACCATCAGCATATTGTGATTTATGGCTAAGGTCCCCTAATACTACCCGAACATCCCGCCGTTTCATTTCCAAAACACTTCTCAATGCATGTAAAAATCCTGGATTAGCCAGCGATACAGAAGAATGTTCATCAAGAAATAATCTGCAACGTTGTGGCAACGCATTAAAAACAGCCCTTAAACCACCCTCATCGTCTGGAACCAAAGATTGCAATCCAGCTTCAGCAGCTGCCTCATTCAGAAGACGCAAAAAATCAGCCACAAATGTAGTGGAGGAATAATACTCTTTTTCTTTGCCTGAAACGCCTTCCAAAGATAGATATAATGCAGGCGCAGATTTGGAGTGATGTTCAGCTAACTGTTTCAAAAGAGTAGATTTGCCGGATTGCCTTGGTCCTGCAATAGCGACATGGCTACGGGACAAAAGAGAATTTATTCTATCGAAGATTTTACGTTTTACCAGTATTCCTCCTTCAGGAACAACAGAACCACCAATCCAAAATCCCTTAACCCCCATTTTTTGAGCTTGTGCTGCCATGAAAAACACCAAAATTAGTGTTTATATATGGATAGTAAAGCATTTAAAACAATTATAAACAGTTGGAAGCTAAACAATAGTTATTGACAGGTGAATAATCATGAAAACATTTCGGGATTTTGTTGAAGAATTAAGGAAAGATGGCAATGCAATAACCATAAAAAAACCAGTTTCAAAAATGTGACAGGTGGCAACTGGCAGTT
>CAZLMI010000036.1:0-1785 GCA_964560865.1 Microcaldota archaeon | reverse complement strand
CAGTTTCAAAAAACCTCGACCTTGCAGGATTGGTCCATGCAGCAGGAGAAAAACCGGTTTATTTTCAAACCGTGGAAGACTCGGAATTTTCCGCGGTTGCAAATGTTTTCCCAAACAGGGAACTGGTCTGCAGATACCTTGGGATAACCAAAGAAGAACTGATTCCAAAACTTATACACGCAATGGAAAAGCCTTCAAAGCCGAAGCTTGTTGCAAACGGAGTGGTTCTTGAAAATTCAACTACAAAAATTGACCTGGACAAGCTCCCAATTCCAATTCATGCGGAAAAAGACGGTGGACCGTACCTTTCATCAGCAATAGTCATTGCGCATGACGAGGAACTTGGCAGAAATTTATCGTTTCACAGGATGATGGTAATTGACAGGGACAAAGTGGTAATGCGCATACTCCATCGTCATCTTGACGAATTCATAAAACGTGCAGGTGGAGAGCTGAATGTTGCAATCGTAGTAGGTGCACCAATAAACGTACTGCTCAGTGCGGCCATTTCTTCGACCCTTGGACAGGACGAACTTGAATACGCAAATGCACTTACACCAGTACAGACAGTAAAACTAAGCAATGGAATTGAAGTCCCTGCTGACTGCGAATTTGCATTCGAAGGGAGGATTACAAAAGAACTGCATGATGAGGGGCCGTTCATTGATTTGACTGAAACATATGACGTGGTAAGAAAACAGCAGGTCATGAAAATAACGAAAATGTATCACAGGAACAATGCGATGTGGCACGTGCTCCTGCCCGGTGGCCTGGAACATAAAGTGCTTATGGGAATGCCACGAGAACCGACTATTTTTACAGAAGTAAATAAAGTGTGTGAATGCAAAAGAGTTAATTTAACTCCGGGTGGCTGCTCCTGGCTTCATGCAGTGGTTTCAATAAAAAAGAAAAACGAAAATGACGGAAAGAAAGCGATTGACGCTGCTTTCAAAGGTCACAAATCCCTAAAGCATGTTGTGATTGTGGATGAGGATGTTGATGTGGATAATCCAACAGAAGTAGAATGGGCAATTGCAACACGATTACAGGCAGACAAGGGCATTGTAATAAAAACAAAACAAAAAGGTTCTTCGCTTGATCCGAGTGCAGACCCGCATACGTACGAGACAACGAAATGCGGGGTTGATGCTACAAAACCGCTGGTAGCGCACGGAAAAAACTTTGAAAAGGCAGAATGGAAGAAAGTTAAGATTGAAACCTATTTATGATGCGACCTAAACGCACAATCTATGGTTTTAAACTGAATCTTACACTATAATATTATGCGTTTAAAGGACATACGAAGAGTATATCCTCTTAGTGTCGATGGAGTAGCGGCGATTCATGTGCTCGGAGAGGGACCACTTGGAGCAAAAAGCATGAACTTGCACAATAAACGAAAGGTTCTCGATGCGTGTAGTTTTCTTTTTCCAAGAAGAAATCTAGTTATAACACAGGAGCTTTTAGTTGATGCTTTGGTCAATTCTGGGTTATCCTCAGGATGGTCGTCAGGTGCTTTGCCTTCCAGAGTAGACTTTGCCAATATTCGCAGAAATTTTATCGACTGGGCAAAAAGGGTCATATGGCCAGTTGTCGAGGAACTTTTTGAAGGCAGAGCATTTTATGTTCGTTCTGACGCACCCGGAGATTCACTTGGAAGAGGAGTTTATTCTTCACAACCGTTTGTTAACAACCATGTAACACGCGAATCTTCATGCAAGGCCGAATGCTTTGCGTCTATTCTTTTTACTGTTACAACAAGTTATTTTAATGAAGCTGCAATAC
>CAZLMI010000035.1:3290-8018 GCA_964560865.1 Microcaldota archaeon | reverse complement strand
CTGCCTTTATTGCAGAGGATGCGAAGATTGTAAAAAAAGTCCTTTTATCTGAAACAAAAAACTTCTTGATTCCGAGCACGTATGCGAAATTTCCGAGCCAGATGGCAGGAATCAGATAGAGCAAAAAGTGGGTGTCCACTCCAAAAACAAATCCAGTCAGATAGGCACCAATGCTTGGAACAATAACTGGAAAAAGGTTTTTCCATCCGGAAACATACACTGCAGATGCGAACAAGAGCCCGTTTACAACTGTCCCGACAATCAGCTGGTTTGGCAAACCGGCCAGATGGCCGAACACAAGAGGGAAAAGGAATGCAAGAGAGGAATACAGAATCAGCTCGTATACCTGCTTCTGCCCAAAATCATATTTTTCAGCCATTAAATTTTCGAATCGCATGAACCAATTTCAGCAATAAGAATAAAAAGGATAACTGAAACTTTTCAAATATGAGGCCCGAACTACTTAGAAAGGCAATGAATGATCCAAAGATGGTGCTTGTTGCACAGGTGGCCCCGGCAGTGAGAGTCAGCCTGGGAGAACCGTTCGGATATGAACCGGGAAAATCATTTGAAAGCAAGATTCCGGATGCACTGAAAAAACTTGGATTCAAATATGTTTTTGACACCAGTTTTGGCGCGGATGTTGCCGTGGTAGAGGAAACAAAGGAGATGCAGGAAAGACTGGAGAACGGCGGAAAATTTCCAATAATAAATTCATGCTGTCCAGGCACAGTGAGTTTTCTTGAACATTCCTATCCCGAATTAATGGCAAATATGGCAACTGTGAAAAGCCCGATGGAAGTGCTTGCAGTCCTGATTAAGACGTATTTCGCGGAAAAAATGAAGATACTGCCTGAGAATATCGTTTCAGTCGCAATCATGCCATGTGTGATAAAAAAAGCCGAGGCATTAAGGCCGGAGCTCAGGCTAAATGGAAAGCTTATGGTCGACGGGGTACTTACCACAATGGAACTTGCAAAAATCATGAAAGAAGAGGGACTGGACATAGCAAAATGCAAGGATGGCGGATTTGATTCGCTACTTGGAACTGCAAGCAGTGCCGGGAAATTGTTTGGATCCAGCGGCGGAGTGAGCGAGGCAGCATTGAGAAATCTGGCTTATAATATCGGAGTGCCAATTAAACAGATAAACAGAAAGGCAACAAGGAGCTTTGAGGGTGTAAGGGAACTCGTTTTCAAGGCAGGAAAAAACAGGTTCAAAGTACTTATAATAAACTCACTGAGAAATGCAAGCCCGGTTCTGAACGACAGAAAAAAACTTGAGAAGTACCATTTTGTTGAGATAATGACCTGCCTTGGAGGCTGCGTTGGCGGGGCAGGGCAGCCGGTTTCCACAAAAGAGACTCTTGAAAAAAGAAGGGCAGGCCTTTTCAGGATAGATGCCGGTGCAAAAATTACTGTGCCATCCCAGAATCCGGAAGTTCAACGTTTATATAAAGATTTCCTTGGCCAGCCACGAAGCAAAAAGGCGCTTGAGCTGCTCCATACTGGTTTCCAGAAGATTTGCACGGACTGTTATGATTAGCAGGATTTGTAGGTCTTGGGTTTTAGGGTCTTTGGTCTTAACGGAAACTGTACCGAATCCAGTATTGAGTTATTATTAGTGTGTCAGGTTTTATATGCATACGCTCCACCAATGGAAAGCGATGCGGTTTAATAGTGATGCAGTTGTTTTTCACCTGTTGTGATCATGCATGAATATCGGAAAAACAATTTACGCCAAGGATAGAGAAACATGGCATGCCTGGCTTTCCAGAAATTATGATAAGAAAACGGAAATCTGGCTGATTTATTACAAAAAAGCATCAGGAAAGCCCAGAATATCATACAACGATGCAGTGGAAGAGGCGCTATGTTTTGGATGGATAGACAGCATTGTAAAAAACATTGATAATGAAAAATTTGCCCAACGATTTTCCCCAAGAAGGCCGGGAAGCGTGCTTTCACAACTGAACAAGGAACGAATAAGGAAACTGGTTATGGAAAAAAGAATGAAAAAACCCGGGCTTGTTGCGGTTTCACATGCGTATAATCCTAAGTTAGACCACGATGGTTTCGTTGTACCAAAGAATATCCTTAATGCAATAAAGAGAAATCCGGTTGCGTGGGTGCATTTCCAAAATCTTCCTGAAAGTTACAAAAGAATACGGATTGCTTATATTAAAGACCAGATGCACCATGGCAAAGAGGCATTTAAGAAAAGCCTGGATAATTTTATCAGAAAAACTGAAAAAAACAAAAGATTCGGATTTGTAAAAGAGTAATGATTACAACCCGATTCTATAATCTGGCTATATTTCATTCCGTCGGCTTGCCATCATATTCTTCTGGTGAAGCCAGCGCATCTGCTTTGGTGTGTCTTACTACCTTGTCCTGATGCTCCGGGGGTGAGTATAGTGTGTAAAACTTCAATTCAGACTTTTTAGAGGCATTGACGACATTATGGCTTGCACCTGCAGGCACGATTACGCCGCTGCCATCACGAACGTTGTGTTTAACTCCATCTATTGAAACGACACCTTCTCCAGATTCAAACCTAAAAAACTGATCGATATGCCCATGTACTTCTTCCCCGATTTCCTCTCCGGGTTTAAGGGTCATAAGCACTAACTGGCTATGTTTGCCGGTATAAAGTACGCGCCTAAAATCCTTATTATTTTCAGTAACTTTTTCAAGCTCAACAATATAACCTTTCAATACCATATTTCACACCTCTTTTATTTATCCTTAATTGCCAGGAAAACGAGCGCTGCACCGGTTAAAGTAAGGGCGTTGCCTATTACGATATCCGTTGCTCCGCCTTGAAATGCTTCAACTATCAAAAATGATATACCAACTATATTGAAAACAGGAAGTGTTTTTACAACATCTTTCTTTCCTTTTTTCATTGAGAGATATTGTGTGCACCAGCCCGCAGTTATAAGCACTAAACCAAAAACCGATAGATAGTGAATTGCCATGTTTTGTAATTAGCCCTGATATTTTTAATTGTAACGGAGAGGTAAGAATAATCCATACCTATTAAGTTAATTCTGGTGATTTAAGTGCTTTTTTTCACGAGTACGTATTTTCTCATGAATTCTCTCATGCAGTTCATTTGCAGAGTTATATCCGACATTTGAGATACTTGCATCAAAACTCCTGCTTCCGGCAGTAGTGACATTTAATTTTGCACTGCCAAGCAACTTATCCAATATGCTTTTTTCCAAAGAGGTATCGATAATGGAATCCAACGAGATTATTTGCCGTTTACTGCTGAAAATTCCGGTTTGATATATGATTTGATTGCTTTCCAAAGTTACAATCGTATTCTTACAAAAAAGAATTGAGTAAATTAAACAAATTACCAAAAGGAGAGTTAGTACGATGACCACCATTAAAAGCTGTGAAAATTCAATAAAATTGACATAACCCATCCAGGTCAATGCAACAAAAATGATTGTAATAAAAAGGACCAAAACCAGAAGAAAATAATTTTTTATAAAATATACTGACGAATCCGGATGTACAATCAGATAATCATTTGTTTTTTCCACAGTTATATATGTGTAAAGGAGTTAAAGAACACTTGCTTTTGAGTATTCACCAAATAAGTGGAATCAGCCGATAACGGATTTTTTGGACATAGTCATTATATCCTGGCAAATCCCTAAGAAGAACCTTTTCCTCATTGAGAATACGATAAACCAAAACAGGGAGTATCAGTAAAAATATCGGCAAGGCAACGTATGAGCCAAGTGCAACCGGAGTTGCAAGAAGCATAATCAGAACTCCAAAATACATTGGATGGCGCACTATGGAATACGGTCCGGTGGAGATTACTTTCTGCCCTTTTTCAACTTCAACAGTACGGGCAGCGTAACTGTTTTCCTTAAATACAAAAAAGATGAATATATAACTCAGAAAAACGATTGTATTTGCCAGGATTACCGCTTCAAAAGGCACATTTGACCATCCAAAACGATGGTCGATGCCTGGAAGTAAAAAACCCACAATGAAGATAATTTTACTCCATGCGATTATCGATTTTTGTTCTGTTTCCTTTTCCTTCATCTTCATTCTCCGTTCCAAAAATTCAGGATCGTTTTTCAGGAAATAAAGAGCAACAAATAAAAATGGCACAAATATTACTGAGAGATATACCCAAGCCTGCCAATAATCCAAAGTGCCTGCGGGCACAAAAAAGAAAATCACTAAGATAATAAAGCTTGCCAAAATGATGAGCGGGATTTTTTTATTTAATGCATTATCAGCCATGGACCCACCAGAAATATATCATCTGTCAAAAATAAATAACTTGTCAATTGTAGTTTTCAGCTCATTTGCCAGTGCATGTGCCAAAAGAATAGAACAATTATAGTCTCCTTTTTCAATAAAAACAATTGTTTCCCTGCGCACCCCGACTTTTTTTGCAAGATCTTCCTGTGTAAACCCTAATTTTTCTCTTAATTCCCTTATTCTTGTTTTCAAACCAAACACCTAATCCAGATTCCCCTGCCGCCTAAACCACATTGCAAGAACAACGAATGTAAGCCCAGGTACGATAATCATCGCCTCAAACGCATATCTAAATTCGATCTCGGGTAATTTAAGGAATTCCATTGCAGACATGTTGGCAACCATTATTCCAATACCGAGCCATAAACCAGTAACAAATGCATAATACCCGGCTTTCCAGGTAACTTTTCTGGAAAATTCATCCTCCAAA
>CAZLMI010000035.1:0-3280 GCA_964560865.1 Microcaldota archaeon | reverse complement strand
ATGGAAGTAACCCGTTCAGAAGCAGCAATAATGGCAATAAGTGCAATGGCCATGGCAATAGCAACAGAACCAATCAGCCAAACCGGATTTCCAGGCAATGTAAAAAACAATGCAAAACCAGCTATTAACAAGGCTAGAACAAACACCCTTATGAAAAGATTCAATCGTTTATCCATAGTAACACCATGTTAGATATAACTAACATGTTAGATATAAGTAACATTAAGCATTTAAAGCAGGCTGTTTCAGATAAAGAGTATTCTGCCAATAAACGATGGGGATATAATGACTCAAACTATTGAAGATGAAATTTCTTTGGAAGAATTAATCAAACGCTCGACCTACATTCTCGTAGTAAAAAAATCAGAGCCAGAAAGCACAGTTGAAAAAATCAGGATACACGAAGACACAGCAAAATATCCGCCTTTTGAAAAAACAGTTCATCATTTTCAGGTGATTGAAGAGCTGTTTGTAACTCCTAAAGATATTGACGGAAAGTATAAACCGGGTGAGTTGGCTGGTAAAAATATAGATGTTATGCCATCAAAAATCCAGGATAAACTTGATCTTCACAAACATTTTTATCTGGACGGCTGGAGAAAATCCCCAATAGTGAAAACATACAATAGCACTGCTAATTTTAATGAAAAAACACTGGTTGTATTCCTAAATGTGCGGCTTGAATTTGCAGTCGAGAATGCATACGAATCCTTATCAAAGAAAAAAGAGATTTTAAAGATAGTAAATGAAAGTAGTAAGGCAAAGTAAAGGAGTTGCCAGATATGCAACGACAAAAACTAAAAATTTAATAGCAAAAAATTATCTTTCTTGCATTACCCCATAAGCAACAGCGCCAACAAGTCCAAGGTGCTCAATCTCATTTCTTAGCACTAATGGTGGTTTAAGACCATGCATAAAATAATGCCCTTGCATGTAGCCAGTTGAATTCGGATCGATCCTAGCAATTGCAGGTTCAAATAAAGATTGCCAGTCATTAGTCATACTACCCATACACACCAAAACCTCCGGCATATGCATAGATGCAAGGATGCCGATTGATGATGATATCGCATCAACTTGAGTGGCATGTATTTGACATTGCGGTTGTTCAAATTGTGCTTCTTTAAATGCTTGATAGACATGCCTAGCCGAAATCCGGCGAATAAGGGCTGGATAAATTGCACCATGCCTCAAATCAGAAGCTTTGATACCAGTTTTAAATTCTTTATTATATTCTACAAGCACATTTCTGAGAATCCTATGATCACGTAAAGGTTTTGCTAGTAAATACCTTTGAGCCATCCATGCAGCACCATTGCCACTAACTAATGGTTCAAGATGTGCGAGGCCATTACATCCGCAAAAAAGAGAAGTGGTATTGGCAAGTTCGTCTTTTCTAAAGGTTCTCTCAGGCATCTCAACTTCATCACCGGATAATGCCAAGGCGTAGAGAGCACGTGCAAGGCCATCGGGAGTTTTCAAATCATCTTGAGACAAGCGTTTCAAACCAAAACGAGCCAATTCTCCATGAGTATATTTTGAATTATACAGAGTCATTCCCATAAGTACTAGTGGATTCGTACTATAATCAAGAAGAGGTCTCCTAAAACAGAATTGCCAAAGCGCGGCAACTGCTGACTTTGGTAGCCAGTCAGTTTTAACTGCCCCTTGAATGTGACCAGCTTCCATAGAAATTAACAAACCGTCCTTGAAAACAGCAAAATTGAATCCAGAGGAATATGTTCCAACGGCCGAACACGCGTGGCCTTTTCCAGGCCCCCAACGTACCACCCCACTTAAGCTTGCGGCCATATCATTGGTAAGTGCCACAGTATAGCCATCTTCTTTTAGATCCCGGGCAAATGTAACCGAACCATTAATTGCGGAGTTAGGGGAGTTTTTTACTATTAAGCCTTCAATTAGACCCGCGGCACCAATAAAAACATTGCAGTTTTCTGAAGGTAAAGTTTCACGAATGGCACGTGTAAGTTCCGCGTTAGTAGCAAATTTTTTTGAATCAAGAAAAGTTGGTGCACCAATAAGCCTCCCCGTATCGCGATTTCCCCGGGCGATCGCAATCTTTGTCCCGCCATAATCTACACCCACATCTTTCTTTGCACAAATAACCATAACTAAAACACCAAAATTTATTACAATTCATAACTTTTATAAAATGAAGCCGACCGAAGAGACCGAAGATTCGAAAGTCGCAACTTTCACGAAACTTCAGTAATGGAGCGTCAGTTCTGCCGAATAGCAGTGTATCGAACCCAGTTCCTGGAATGAATATTGGTGATGAAAAATATACTAAGAGAGCTAAGGGCAAGAACAAGAATGACGCAGGATGAACTTGCGGAAAAGGCAGGTGTAAGCAGGCAGACAATAATCGCAATTGAAAATGAAAAATACGATCCAACACTAGCTCTTGTATTCAAATTTGATATTTGAAATGAGAATAGATGAGATTTTCAGAAACTAGGATTATTCGTTTTATAGTGTGATTTTTTCTATATATAAATGTTTATATATTGGTTTATACCTTTTATATACATGAAATTCTGCGAGATTGGAGTGTACCATCATGACTGTTGGTTTACAGATGCGATTTCTAATTTTCCTGAGCTACATGTGCGGGAGATAAGCGGCAGAGTATACCAGGAAAATGACAACAAAAGAATTGTGAAAGGTGTGTATAAAATTATTTCTGGAAAGAGCGAAGATACAAAGGGATTTACCAATCAAACCAAGAAAAATAATGATGTTCTGGAAGTCAAACCATTAACAAATGATTTGGTACAGGTAGCATGGAATGCACCGGTAACTTCCTACGATGCGGTGCTGAACAGCGGATGCACAATCGGATCGGCATGTTACTCCAAAGACGGCTATGAAGCTTACTCATTATTTGCTGAGAGCCCAGATAACATAAAAAAACTGCTTTCCGAAATGGAACAGATAGGGGAAGTGAAGCTATTTTCATTGAAAAACGACTTGCCGGATGTAGATAAATTCGGACTGACTGCAAAGCAAAAACAGGCAGTTGCGGCAGCGATTTCCATGGGATATTATGAATGGCCTAAGAAAGTAAATTTGGAAGAACTGGCAGCCAGGATTGGCATGAAAAGACGAGCATTGCAGGAAAATTTAAGGAAGGCAGAAAGCAAAATTATGCCCGGAATGCTAGATGAGCTGACAGGAGAATAAGTAGGATGGGAAATTGCACTTGTGAATGACCAAGGGCTAAAGCCCTTGGCTTCTTTGTTGTTTCAAAAGAAAGAAC
>CAZLMI010000034.1:0-8112 GCA_964560865.1 Microcaldota archaeon | reverse complement strand
AAACAAATTAACGGATAATTTCCTGTTCGTGCCGGGCAAGTATTTTTCCGGTGGGTTTCAAAACAATAAGCGCTGAATCGACCTTTGGCCTTGGCTTGAATAAATGGCTTGGGATTATGCGCTCAAGTCGTATGTCAAATGCAACCTGTGCTGTAACTGAAAGCCTCCCATAGTTTTTTTCACCAGGCTTTGCAACCATTTTTTGTGCAAACTCTTTTTGGACAACAAGCACGGCCATTTCTATGGGTAATACTGCAAGCCTGAAAATAATTGCAGACGAGATATAATATGGGATATTGCCAACAGCAACATCGAATGTTGGAAGTTCCATTTTCAGGAAATCCCCTTCAAGTACGATCACTTGTTCCCCAACACAGCAAAATTTGTCCTGAAGCAAGCCTGCAAAACGACTGTCTTTTTCCACTGCATAGATACGCTTTGGATTCTGTTTGGAAAGAATTTCGGTAAGCCTGCCATCACCTGCACCGATTTCAAGAACAATCTTGTGTTTTGAATCAAGAAGTTTTGCTTCCAGCTCAAGGATGTTTTTATCAGTAAGGAAATTCTGGCCCAGTGATTTCTTTTTAGGAATCATCTTTTTTTCCCTCAAAAATCAGGATTGCATCCAGCATGCCATATGCATAATTTGCAGCACCGAATGCAGAATAATAGTCTTTTTTTGAAAAAAAATGTTTCGAATCATTGAAGTAGTTTGTAACCCAATCGAAAACTTCTGAATATTTTTCATGAAGCTTAAGCTCTTTGAAAAGTTTAATATGTGCATCGAGCTTTTTGATATCTTTTTCTGCACGTTCCTTTTCATCCATAGGTTAAACCTCAGTAACCATTTTCAGAACAGATTTCCTTTTTGTCTCCGCAGGGTCTTCAGCCGGATAACCTATTGGAATGACTGCAACTGGAACCATTTCAGAATCAAGATTAATCAATCTCGAAACTTCCAAAGGATCGAATGCGCCCACCCAAACGCTTCCAAGCCCGACATCAGCTGCAGCAAGAACTGCATATGTGGCCGCGATAGTTGCATCCTGAATTGAATAAAGATCTTCGCCCCTTTCCTCGTATTTGGAAGAAGCTGTTGCCTTATCAGCAGAGAAAATGAGGACAAATGGCGCCTGGGTAATGAATTCCTGGTCTGCACAGGCAATCTGAAGCTGCTCTTTTATTTCAGGTGTTTTGACAAGATGGATGTGATATGCCTGCAAATTACCGGCAGAAGGAGCACGGTTAACTGCATTCAATACTTTCATCAGTTTGTCCTCTTCCACGTTCTTTGTCATGAAAGAACGAATAGAACGCCGGGCCTTGACGAGTTCGTTGAATTCCATGAAATATGATATGAAGAAAAGGGATAAAAAGACATTCGAACGGAAACAAAACTCGAATCAGAATAACCAAATCAAAAACAAATCCTAAACCCAATACAGAAGACCCGAAACCAATTAATTAAAATTCAACTGGGAGTATAAAAGAAGAATAGAAAGATGAGTGCCAGCAGCAGCGCGTTTTCCCGCTCGTAGAGCAGTACATGGCAACGCCGTGAAGGGACTTAACTTCTGAGTTCGGAACGAGATCAGGTGTGGCCCCCTTCCTATGGCCGCTGACAAAAGATATTATGAAAAGTCATATTTAAAAAGCTATTGTGGGTAATTAAACCCATGGCAACACAGAATAAAACACAAAATAAGATACAAAATAAACCTGATACACTAGACTCAAGCATAGACGTAGTAACTCCGGCATTTGCCTTTTCAAGAGCCAATTTTAAGGAATTGTTCATGAAAACATTAAAAATACATGCAATGAGCCTGGTAATATCCGGAGTCATCCTGCTCGTATTTTGCTTAATTTCAGCAGGCATATTTTTTGCAGGAACAACAGTAACTAAAGACAATACCATGACAATTGCAATCACGATTCTTGCAGGAATATTTCTTTTAGCAGGAATCATAATTGCAGGCTGGATTGGAACTGCCATAAGTTCAACCATAATTACGTTAGTAAAAGAACGATTCGAGAACAAGAGTACTGATATACGAAATGTGTTCGAGGAACTCAAAATCCCAGTACTGAAGTATATGGCATTGAGATTTGGGCTGATGATTGCAGGGATTGGCCTGCCAGCCTTGGTAATTCTTCTGCCAATTGCATATTTTGGCGGGAATATTGGTGTACTTGCTGCAAGTATTATTGGCATAATATATTTCGTATTATTTATACTGGCATTCGCATTCCTGTCGCAGTTTTGGTTACTCGAGATAGTATTGAACAAAAAAGGAACGGTTGAAGCACTAAAATATTCATTTGGACTGGCAAAAAAGAATCTACTCGGCGTATTCATATATGATATAATAATTGTAATTGCAGGAATAGTTATTGGAATCCCGTTTGGAATCGTGGACTTTGGGATGAGAGTAGTGCTTCAACTTGGAATAGGTGTTTCTGGAATTATCCAAGATAGCGGAGCAATATTGGGCACAATGATAATTGGGATTGGATTATATCTGATAATAAAGCTGATGCTTGTGTGTGTAGAAGCTGCACTTAATAGCACGTTGATTTTCCCATATAAATATTTATTCTGGAAAGAAATTGGAAAACAGAAATAAACAGGTATTTGATAATTTTATATGGAAAACCGGATAATTGCCAGCTTACCCGATGTTTTTTATCCTTTTCCACACTTAGTTTAGAGTTATGAACGAGACAGAGCATAAGCACTGGTCAGAATGGCTGGCGGACAGGATAATCGAAGAAAAAAAAGAACCATATATAATTACGGCAGGCATCACCACTTCGGGTCCTGCACACCTCGGGACACTTTGTGAGTTTTTATTCCCAAATGCAATAAAAAAACAGCTTGAAAAAAAAGGCAAACAAGCAACATTCTATTTTCTTGCAGATATATTGGATGCGTTTGATTCCGTACCGGTTGCCATGGAAAAATATTCAAAGGAACTTGAACCGCATTTAGGAAAGCCACTTTGTTTTGTTCCGGATCCGACTGGAAAAAGCAAAAGTTTTGGCGACTATTTTCTGGATGAAGTACGTGGACTAATGGGACTTTTTGGAGTGCATGCAACCGTACTAAGGCTAAACGATATATATGCACAGGGAAAATTTGATGACTGGGCCCGATTTTATCTTAAGCACGAACAGGAAGCCAGAAAGATAGTGGAGGAAACAAGCGGCAAGACTGAAAAAAAAGACTGGTCACCCATAATGCCAATATGCGAAAAATGCGGAAAGATAGCGACCACAAGGGTAATTTCACATGATGAGGATAATTATGAATATGTGTGCGACAAGGATGTGAAGTATACAAAGGGCTGTGGATTCAATGGAAAAGGAAAAATAACCGACCATAGATACAAAATAACCTGGAGACTGCACTGGCCGGCATGGAAACAGATATTCAAAACAAGCATAGAAGGGGCAGGAATGGACCACCATACTAAAGGAGGTTCAGAGGATACGTGCTGTGAGATAACAAAAAATCTTATGAAAGCAGAATACCACATACCATTCAAATATGGTTTCATACTGTTCCAGGGAAAGAAATATTCCAAATCAAAGGGAATCGGAATGGGCGTAAGCGACCTTGTAAAACTTGTGCCTCCCGAAATAATAAAATATATCCTGGTTAAACCGGATCTTGAAGAGAACGTGGATATCAACCCGACTCCGGAAAATATGCTGAGAACAATGGATGAATTCCAGAAAGCGGATGAGACAGCCAAAAAAGACCGAAACCAGCTAAGCAGGCATGAAAGAAAAATGGCGATTGCATTCGAGCTTGCAACTGATACGCTCAATTGGAAAGCGCAGTTTCTGGATGTACTGCTTTACTACCAGATATACGGAAACTGGGAAAAGGTAAAGGAATTGACCGGAGATTCGAAAGGAACGGATTATCTTAAACCATATGTACAGGAATGGATTACTAAGGAATTTATTCCAGAGGATTACAGATTTAAGTACCAGCCAAATCCAAATGCAAGCGAACGGGCAACAAAAGCTATATTGTCACTTAAGGAAGGGATGGATGCGATTGCAATTCACAATTCCATTTTTGAATTCTCAAAATCAGAGAATGTCCAGCCAACAGAACTTTTCGGGGAATTGTATGCTGCACTGATAGGCAAAAAACGGGGCCCAAGACTTGGAAAGCTTTTATTTGCCCTGGGTGTAGCAAGAGTAAAAAATGATTTTTCCGGTGGAAAAAATGCCTGAAATCATCAAGCTTACCAATGAACACGACCGAAGAGACCCCAAATCAAGCTCATGGGATATCCCTCATTCGGTCGTGAATTCCCAAATTGTGGTCGCTGCAAGCAGCGGGGTATCAGACCCACAATTTGTGAATGAAACGATTGAGTATGCACTGGCAAAGGCAAAGGAGGTTGTGCTGAAGGATGGAGTTATTGTTTATCCTACGGATACAGTGTATGGTTTGGGTGGAAATGCACATTCACAGCAGGTTGTAGACAGGATAAATAGAATAAAACAAAAAAGTGGAAATTCCAGTCTTTCGGTAATCATGTCCGGCATGGAAATGATAAAGGAGTATTGTGAGGTCGATGAACAACAGGCAAAAACACTCAACACTTACCTACCGGGACCGTATACTTTTCTTTTGAAATGCAGAAAAAAACTTCCGGTAACGGACAATGATAAGATAGGGGTAAGAATACCCGATGTTGAATTCACCCACCAGCTGGCTGAAGCATGCATGGTTCCAATAATAACAACCAGCGCGAACATCACCGGGCAACCCCCACCAACAAAAGTAGATGAGATAAACATGAGAATTATGAATAGTGTAGATTTAGTCATAAATGGCGGAGAAACAAAGCATAAAGCAGCATCCGCAGTTGTTGACCTGGTTGAAAAAAAAGTAATCAGAAAAGGAATTGGACGAATAGAGATTTAAGAACGTGTTTTTCTTTTTCTTGAAGAATACGTGGAAGATATTCCACATGAATAATAGCTAACCAATTTCAGAATACTGTTTGTAAACAACAAACAAAAGGTTTATAAAAAGCAAACACTATGTTTGTAATATGCAAACACTACATTTGATATCTACTGAAAAGAAACTCCAGCTCATGGAACAAATGCTTTATTCGCAAGAAAATAAAACACGGATTAGATTTATAGCAAAGAAACTTGGCATGAATCCAGGATATGTTTCAGTAATAATAAAGAAAATGGAAAAAGAAGGTATTCTGGAAAACGGACGAATTAAGAATGAAAATCCGAAAATAAAAGCCCTGAAAATAGTATTGAATATTGAAAAAATAGCAAAAGCATGGCAAAAGATGCGAAAAACAGGCATTCTGGGATTTGGAATATTTGGTAGCTGGTCAAAAGGAACAAACACTGAGAGCAGTGATTTGGATGTTTGGATTAAAACTAAAAATGAACTTGGGGTTGCAGAACTCAGCAGAATAAGACGCATTTTGAAACAGGAAACCGGTGCACCAGAAATAAGCATTATCGCACTCACAAACAAACGGATTAAAGAACTGAAAAACAAGGATCAGCTTTTTTATGCTACATTACTCAATTCATTCCACATAGGTGGTGAGCAAATTGATTGATCTTGAAGAATGTTTTGCAAAAGGAATGCTTCGAAAAACAGCTCCGTCCATGGAACAGGCAATACTGATTTTTAACAAAGCAGGACATGCACTTGATGATGCAAGAGCCAATCTCGAAGAGGAACGATATGATGCCACAATATTACTGGCTTACCAATCCTTACTCAGCGCTTCCAAAGCAATACTTTTCATGGATGGTATCAGAGAAAAAAGTCATGTTTGCATAGCAAGATATTTGGAAGCAAAGCACAATGATAAATTTGATTTGCAAACAATAGGGCTTCTTGATTCTTTTAGGGAGGCAAGGCATGAAATACAGTATTCTGCAGCTTTCACGGCATCCGAAAATCAGGCAAAAGAAATCGTAGAATTTGCAGAGAAATTTCTTGGGAAAGTTGGTGCAATCATCAATAAAAAATGAGGGCGCAATTTGATTGGATGAGATTTGGAGTATATGGAATTGCATCGATTATGATTTTTTAGAAAAATTGCTCCAGCCGTTGCTGTGCACCTTTTTCCTTAAATGAAGCAAGCATATCCAAAGCGGTTTTTTCAACCCGTTCCTCTGAAAAATCATGCTTTTCAACAAGCAGCTCCTTCAACGCATCGCTATCAACATTTCCCCATGAGAATTTTTCTTTTATTTCGGCATATGGCGGTTTCATGAAAAAATCCACAATCACCTGCGGGTCAATCTCGAACTCATAATTATACTTTTCCTTCACGTAATTTTTCATCTGTTCAAGCGTATTGACTTCCTTCATAATCTTGATTGCAGTTTTTGGGCCAACGCCTTTTACGCCTTCATTGAAATCCGTTCCAAGAAGAATGCCAATATATATTAGTTTCTCTCTTGACAGACTGAGGCTGTCGAGCGTTTCCCTTAAGCGGATTTCTTCCGGATGAACAATGATATAACGATCCTGACGGGGAACTTTCCGCCTTCCGGTAATCGAAAGGTTGCGCAAAAGCACCGGCGAACCGAAAAGCAGGGCGTCGTAATCCTGTGAAGCCGCCGCATATGCAAAACCTTTCTGGACCATTACCGAAGCTTGGGCCTCACCCTCGGAAGGTGCCTGCACCCAGGGAATTCCCATCCCCTGCAGCAGCTTTTTGGATTCTTCAACCATTTCAGAGGTAAGCCTGGAAGTTGCCTGTGCATATTTCTTTGCTTCTGCCGGCTTTTCCATTTCAAGCGCTTTTTGCCATTTTTCCATGGCCTCTTTTTTAACTTTGGAACGACGGTCCTGTTCGGATTTTTTAAAAACAGGCGGCTTTCCGTCAAAAACATAAATGGGGCGTATCCCGTTTTGCACAAGGCGCGAACTGCGATAATAAAGACCGGATAAATGAGCGGTAATATTTCCGCTGAAATCCATTAATGGTGTACCATCTTCCTGTCTGATAGAAGCCAGGAACTGATAAAGCATGTTAAATGCATCTATGGCAACAACCTTGCCTGAGAGAGATTCCAGCGTAACTTCGGTTTTTACTGCAAGATCTCCAAGGTCAACTCCCATTTATTTCTCCTTCTTCTTTTTTTCAACAAGCATATCGGCAAGAGTCAGCTCCTTGAACTGACTGGATTGTTTTATGGAAGTAGTTACTTCTTCCTGAACTTTTTCAATAAGTTTGATTCCCAATTCTTTTTCAAGTTTTTTTGCAGTCTTTATATCCGGAGTAAGGTTTCCGGATTCGAATTTCTCCAAAAGGCTGAGCTTTTCATTTATCCTTTCTGCAACAACCTCCCGTTTCACGGCCAGCCGATTCATGGCATTTCTTATGCGCAATGCATAATTTTCAACAACCTCTTCGGTTTCCCTGAATTCTGGTGGTACGTATTTTGGCGCAGCATAGGACGGTTCCTGAACCGATTCATCATCAAGCCAATAAAGCACTTTGCCGGAACGTGCGCACATCCCACACACGACCATTTTGGCACCCTCAATTGAAATAACCGCTTTTATCTGGGGCTTGCCGCAAATATCACAACTATGTTCCATGAAATTAGATTGTTGGCTTAGTGTTTTAAAAGCTACGTTGTTGATAAATAAATATGATAATTCTGATTGGATTAATCCTGATTGCATTAGTGTCATTGTTCGGCATAGTCCAGCTTCCAGTACCGCCGGTATGGAAATTCGGTTTGGGAATTCTCGAAATGGCTGCAGTAAGCCACATATTAATCAAGCGACATAAGCTTGACGGGGAAATGGGATTGATTCTTCTCAGAAACAAAAAAGGAATTGAAATAATAGACAAACTTGCTGCAAAGGGCGATAAAGTATGGAAATTGCTTGCTGATTCCGGAGGCTTTATGGCATATGGCCTTATGAGCATATTCATAATGCGCAAACACTTCTCCTTGAAAAGTGCTGCCATTGGGTTGGTGTGTTTGCTGGTGCTTTCACTTTTTGTGGTGCAGGGCGTGGCATATTTTCTTTCAAATGTATTAAGCCTGGACATAGCAAAATCGTCAGAATCCACGGCA
>CAZLMI010000033.1:7345-8299 GCA_964560865.1 Microcaldota archaeon | reverse complement strand
TAAAATCTCCCAGGTTGAATCCTGGATTAATGAGTATCTTAGCGATTATGAAAATAAAATGGAAGATCTTAGTAAGTATGTGCAGGCATCGGATAAGGATCTGGTTTCATTGCGCAAATCTGCTGAGGCAGAATATATGAAAAAATATCTTCATGAACTTGAGACAATGACTTCCAATTACGAGCTTGGTCTTGCGGATGCCGCAGAAAAAGAAACCCACATAGAATCACGCATGGAAGAAAGCAAAAAAAGGCTTGACGAGCTTCTTTCGGAAAGCCGGAATTTAATATCCAAATTGCGTAACGATACTTCCAAGGTTGAGGATTTTACGATACTAAGCAAACGTTTGTCTATGAAAAAGGCAGAGGTTCGTTCAGTTATTGAGGAAAATGGCATGGAACGTGACAAGCTCAAGGAAGACGTCCAGCTTGCCAAATCCGGAAGGCAGGTATCTTTGTCTAAGGAAGATGATCGCGATGGCGGTTCTTCCGGCCCGGTGCCAAAGAAAAAACCGGCCAGGAAAAAGAAACCCGGCAAGGGAAAAAAGAAATGAATCCGGTTTCTGCTCCAAGGCAGCTGCAAATCAGTCCGGAAGTCGCACAAAGGCGGCAGGATCGCCTGATTGCCGGACGTGTTCGCCTTTTGCGGTCAATCCATGAAAGCGGGCTTTTGACTCTGCAACCTGATGATGCTTATCGTGGGACGTTTGATGCCCATCTTCTGGCTGTTGCGAGATCTGATGGATGGTTTATAGAGATTATTAATAATGCACGTACTCGTATTGATTCAGATACTGTTGAATTGACTGATCATGTATTCCATCTGCAACTTGTTCGTTTAAATGATCCAACATTTCTTTTACCTGCAGTTATCCGATCTTTCCTTCCATATTTTCTTAAACCCGTTTATATTGCTTTAGTTGATTCCATTATTGATCATCAATTACATTCCTTT
>CAZLMI010000033.1:0-7335 GCA_964560865.1 Microcaldota archaeon | reverse complement strand
TGCACAAAGATTGAAAATATTTCGTCATTTTGTCGTTAATCACGAGGATTTACCCGAGATGGCAAGTAATAATCTTGAACAATTACTCAATCCGCCTGATTTTAGGGGGATGGTTAATAAAATAGAACGACATGCTTTCAGTGGAATTGGATGGTTTACTTTTTATGGAGATGATGATAAACGTTCACATGCCCTCAAACTTGTGTTTACCGAACAATTCGGTTCGGATACCCAAGAGTCTTCGGTTAATCCTTCTTCCTTGTTCTAGCATCATCAATAATCGCAAGCCAGGAATCACCTATCTTCATCATGTAATTCCCAAATGTCTTGCTCAGCGTTATCCTCATTGGTCTGAATTTTCTTTTTGATTCTGCGGCAACAACTGTGTCCCGTTCCACTTTTATCATTCCCACCCTTTTCAATCTGGGAAGCACCCGGTTGTAGAATGTCGCCTTGCTTATATTCTTTGTTGACACAAAATTTGCAATTTCGCTCCCGTCCAGCATTGCTTTTTCTTCAAGGGTTTTCATGAATTCCAGTGCAACTTCATAATATTTCGTCTGGTATTTTTTGGAAAATATGAAACTGAGCACTTCATCAAGCTTCCATAAATTGCGGGTTGGATTCTCATCACTATCCTGAAATTTGCGCAATTCTTCGCTATAATGGGCAGGGAGATAAATGGATTCTGAAGAAGGAACTCCTCGGGATGCAATTGTTTTTTTGTCATCCGATTTACTTTCCTGCATTTCAACCGCCAAAAATAGCGCCTACACCCGCTGCTGCATTGTCTTCTTCATTTTTTATAGCGTCTGCTATTTTTTTTGCATTTTCCCCGGTAAGCACTTTTGCAACATCTTTAAGCTGTCCATCAGCTTTTTTTATGAAGTCTTCGCTTGCGTTCACGTACAGGTACATCTTGTCTTTGTCTGCGCCAAGCGTTGCACCATCACGTATCTTGTATCCGGCTCGTGCAAACGAATCCGATGCATAAGGTTCGTTTTCAAGTATCTTTGTCAGCTCTGCTTTTTTGCCTGAATCGACTTCATAAATCCTTTCCATATTGCTAGCCTCCTCTTATCGTGCTGTCCATCAAAACACCCATTGATGCATAAACCAATGGATAAAGGAAGAACAATGTTATTATATTGAAGAAAGGTATTATATTTGCCAGCCATACAAATGCAAAAACCATATACAATCCAAAGAAGAAGATGTGCCTTCTCCGAAGGAGTGTAAACCCGTTTTTAAGGGAGCTGAATAGCCCGGTTCCATATATCCCGTTTGAAATCAGTGCCGGAGTGAACAGCATGTGCACTATGAATGTTGCAAAGAACACATAGACGTAGAACAATATGTCCACATACTGTATATCCTTCAGATACAGGTAAAATACTGCGACTACCGGTCCAACCACCAGGAGGTATAGGAATTCACGTATTAGTTGCACTGTAAATGCGACCGGCGACTTTACCAGGGCTGTTTTAAAAAATTCAACCACGCTTGTTTTTTCTTTTTTCACTGCATTATAATATGCCCTGGCCAGGCTTGCGTTTAGCCCGGTTGAAAAGAAAATTAACAATACTGCCACCAATGCAACTGCTATCTGCGTCGGTAATTTGTCTATTCCGGTGTTTACTCCAAGCAAAGCTGCCACTACAAAATAAATAAGAAAGATTCCTATTGCAGCGAATACAAACACCAATTGCATAAAAATAAATACTATCGTTGGCCATGCAAAATAAAATGGCTGATTCGAATATTCTCTAAATACTTTTTTTAACGACTCAATCAACTGATCACCTGTATGTATACCCTATAAAAGCAAAATATTTAAATCCAATTATGGCAGTTGTTATTCATGCTTACCAGAAAAATTCCAAGATGTATGAGTACCCAGCACCCTGATAATGTGAACATTCCGTTTTTTTCAGATGCTGAAATGATTGCGGGTGAAGCTGAAGTCAAGGAAGCATTCTATGTTTTTTCACAGTTGAACTGTACTGAGCAGATGTGGGATTCAGAAGGCAAGGCAGTGGATAATCAGGTTGTGGAAAAGCTCCTTTCCAGGTACACCGAATTTTTCCAGAAGAATAAGCTGGGCAAGGACATGTTCCTTACCTATCGTGTGCCAAACCCTTCGGTCGAGAAAGAACAGGGTAAGATTTTACTTGAAACCCTTCATAGCATTCCAAGGGCATTTGACGTTGCAAAGGCGATCAATGGTGATATTGCACCGATTTTTGAAGTCATCCTGCCCATGACTACTAGTTCTAATGAAATCGAGAGGGTCAGGCAATACTATGAAAAGGTAATCATAGGAAAGAAAAGCACCCGGGTTGCGGATGTTTCAGTGAAGCAGTGGGTTGGTGATTTTCAGCCCGAATCGATCAATGTCATCCCACTTTTTGAGGATTATGAATCTTTTCTGAGTTCTGCAGAAATTCTTCAAACCTATCTTAAGGATAAGAATTTCGAATATCAGCGTGTTTTTCTTGCGCGCAGTGATCCTGCATTGAACTATGGGTCTGTAAGCGCGGTTCTTCTTGCCAAGATTGCATTGCAAAGGCTTGATGAACTTGAAAGAAAGACCAGCGTTGAGATATTGCCCATACTTGGAGTTGGTTCAGCCCCGTTTCGCGGCAATTTTAGGCCTGACAATGTTTCCAATTGCGCGGATGAATACCCTAGTGTCCAGACATTTACCGTGCAGTCCGCATTTAAGTATGATTATCCATTTCGTGATGCTGCCAACGCAGTGGATATACTTGAGCATGGCAGAAGGCGAAGCCCCCTGGATATTGATGATAAGAAGGCGCTTCAGCTTGTGAATAAGATAAAAACCGCATATCAAAAGCAGCTTGTGCCTCTGGCAGACATAATAAATGGTGTTGCAGGCTACGTTCCTTCACGCAGGGCAAGGAAGCTTCATGTCGGTTTGTTTGGTTACGCCCGTTCAATGGGAAAGATTTCCCTTCCGCGTGCAATCAAGTTCTGTGCTTCTTTCTATTCTATTGGGCTTCCACCCGAGCTTCTTGGTTTAAGCGCGCTTAATGAAAACGACTGGGATGCCATGCGTGATGTCTATACCAAATTTGACGAGGACCTGAAAGACTCGTTAAGGTATCTGAACAAATCAAACCTGCTCCTTCTTCCAAAAGAAGTTCGTGACGGCGTTTCTGCCGTTCTTACCCGGTTTGACTCGGAAGAAGATCCAGAATACTGCAGGATTACATCGAGGATTTTGAAAAATTTCTTAAAAGGCGACCGGGCACTGCTTCCAGAGGATATCAAAAGTGCAGCCTGGTTGAGGCGGTTTTTGGGTTAATCAATCCCGCGTTGTTTCTTTTTTTCTTTATATGCCCATTCCATTAATTTCTTCAGGTTTGCAATATCTGCTGCATTGTAGCGCACCAGTTTATCAAGGGCGTTTTCATCATTTTCTTTCTTGTATCTTTTCCAGAGCAAAACCGCGTCATATCCGTTTAACCCTTTCAAATCGTCTTCCCTTTCCATTCCGAACTGCTGCTCTATTTTTTTCAATCCGCCATTCACGCCCAGTGAACTCAAGACAAATCTCAGGTCGCTGTGCAGTTTTGGTAATTTTATATTCTGCATTTCCCTGCGGATAAACGGCAAATCGAATATTGCTCCATTGAATGTTACGACCATTTCGTAATCTCCTATGTCATTCTGGAATTCTTCGAGATTTTGGCCGCACACATAACTTTTCGTTTCTCTTCCGTCAAACAGGCCTATCACTGTGATGTAATCCGTTCCTTTTCCCAATCCGGTGGTTTCAATATCAAGATAGGCGATTTTATCAAAATGCGGGAATGCCCTCCATGTTTCTTTTGGCGGGAGACAGTCTGCAAAAAAACCGCTGTCATTGCATTTCAGGGCATATTTGGAACTTGCCACTCTTTTGCAATACTCATTATGGTACCGGGATTGTGCAAAGTTTTCAAGATAATCGTCCCATGTCTTTATTCCATGTTCCCAGAGCTTTCTTTCGCGATTCGGTCCATGGCCTGGAAGATGAATGAAGGTATTCTCGAGCATGAGCCATATTCGCTGAGAATAATTATTAACCTTCTTTCTTTTTGAATGCCGAATTTCTATTCCATCAGTGTTTCGGTTATTTTTCTGTTCAGCTCGGCCATTTTTTCAGCATCGTTTTCTTCTTTCATTTTTATTTCCATTGCCTCTACCAGCAAATCTGCAAGTTTATCCAGTTGTTTTCCGAATTTTGCCTCCAGTTTTACTTTTAATTTTTCAACCAGGAGTTCTGTTTTTGCATCATGGGCAATACCTATCAGTACATCTGCATAGCTTCCGCAACAGGACTCAGTGCAGTCATTTCCAGTCTCATCCTGCCCGATATTCCCATGTTCGCAACAATTACATTCCGTATTCTCTCCACAACAATCTTCTTCTGATTTGCTAACCATATAATAACCTCCTGTTTCTGTAAATTAGATTATTCATTATGCGTGTAAACCGTTATTAAACCCACTTAAGATAGACTTAGTATATGGGAAGCCAAGAACGCGGTCGCATGAACAAATGGTCCGACCTGAAGAAATTAATTCATAGTGCCGATGTTATTGTCGAAGTAGTTGATGCCAGGGACATTTCCGGGACAAGAATTCCTATTGCTGAAAGATGGGCAGGCACCAGAAGGTTTCTCATGGTTGTCAATAAGGTCGATTTACTTCCGGAAGGCGTACTTCCGGTTATTCCGCCTCGTGCTGTTTCTGCCAGTGCAAAGACTGCGTCTGAAGACGAGCGGCGTAAATTAATCAGTACAATTATTGCCAAAACAGATGTGCGTCCGGTCAAGGCGCTTTTTATCGGTTATCCGAATATCGGAAAAAGTTCCCTGATAAACATGCTTGCAGGAAGAAAGGTTGCCAGGGTTTCTCCTGTTGCGGGAACTACTAAAAACATACAATGGATCAAAATAAACGAAGCCCTTATTACCACGGATTATCGCGGCATGTTTCCTGAAAGGCAGGCAAAGGAAAGCCTTGTAAAAAAAGGAGCTATCAATGTGCAGGGAAGCGAAATGAAATATGCACATAGTTTTGCAAAGGAAATCCTTGCAAATAAAGTACTTTGCAAATGGCTCGAGGCAAAATACAATTTGGATTTAAAAAAAGCAAAATCTTCAGATGACGTGCTAATCGCGATTGCTGCAAGAAGGAAATGGTATGTTAAGGGCGGGGAGCTGAATATCGAAGAAGCTGCAAGGAGCCTTGTGCGTGCAATGAAGGAAGCGCCTGAGATTTGATTAATTTTGCATTTAGTTCCTATTCAGTCAGGGCACTCAGCAGTTCATACGTTCTTGAAGTATCCGCCTGCTTTATTACTAGCATTGTATCCGTATAGCAGGAAACGAATTCCACTATGTTTATTCCTTCGCTTGCCAGTGCATTCAGTATATGCGCGATGACTCCGGGCGTTTCTTCCAATGCTGGCGAGCTGTGCACCGTTATCAGATTAAGATTTTGCTCTATGGAACGTATGCTCTTGTTTTTTCTGACTTTTCCGAGTTCGCAATCCTCCATGATGTACGTAATGAAATCCTTTCCTTCAACAAAAGAAAGGTAATCCAGCTGCTCAAGTTCTTTGTTGGATATAACTACGGCAACCTTGTTTCGTATGCTTATTGAACTTCCTTGCAAGACCCGGAGTATCTTTCCTTCCATATCCTCTTCTTTTTCAGCTATCCTGTCAGCCATTCTTACCAGTGCCATCTTGACTGCATTTTCGTTTTTCTTGCTTCCAAATGCTTCCATGCATATTTTCCTTGCAAGTGCTGAGTAATTGACAATTCCTTCCCTGATGCTTTCCTTCAGGAGCGGTCTTCTTTTCACATAAAGCCATACAAGTTCGCTTATGCCTGCCATATTTCACATCAACCCGTTTTTGATATGTTATATTTGTAACAAAACTTTATATAAATGTAACATGCGTATCGCAATGTTTAAATAGCCGTTTTTCTACACATAGCATACAAACATTTAGAGGTAAGCATATGAAAGAAAAAATCGTTTTGGCATATTCCGGAGGTTTGGATACATCGGTAATTCTAAAATGGCTGATTAACAATGGATACGATGTAGTCGCATTCATTGCAGATGTTGGGCAGGGAGAGGATTTTGAAGCCGCAAAGAAAAAGGCAGAGGTGCTTGGCGCTTCCAAGGTGTATGTTTCAGACCTTCAGGGGGAATTTGTTACTGGTTATATTTTCCAGGCACTTAAGGGAAATGCAATCTATGAAGGCAGATATCTTCTGGGCACTTCACTTGCAAGGCCGCTTATTGCGAAAGAACAGGTTGCAATCGCGAAAAAAGAAGGGGCACAATATGTTTCGCATGGTGCTACCGGCAAGGGCAATGACCAGGTTCGTTTTGAATTTGCATACGCCGCTCTTGCACCAGACATTAAAGTTTTTTCTCCATGGAAAGATAGTGAATTTCTTTCACAATTCAAGGGAAGAAGCGATATGCTGGCATATGCAGAAAAGAATGGAATCCATGTTAAGGCAACCTCTTCAAAACCATATAGCGAAGATGACAATCTGATGCATATCAGTCACGAAGCCGGAATTCTTGAGGACCCTTCATTGGCTCCGGAAGAACATGTTTATTCAAAAACAAAAAGCCCGCAGGAGGCACCGGATAAAGTAACCAAAATTAAAATAGTTTTCAAAGATGGATTGCCAATAAAAGTTGAAAATCTGGAAGACGGCACGACAAAGAGTGATCCGCTTGAATTGTACGTTTATCTAAACCAGCTTGGTTCTGAAAATGGAATCGGCAGAATGGATATGGTTGAAAATCGGTTTATCGGCATCAAATCAAGAGGCATCTACGAATCCCCTGCGGCAACTATCCTTTGGGCAGCGCACAGGGATATCGAAGGGGTGGCAATGGATAAGGAAGTTATGCATTTGCGTGATATGTTCACTCCGAAATTCTCTGAATTGATTTACAATGGCTTTTGGTTCAGCCCTGAAATGGATTTTATTCTTTCAGCAATCAATAAGAGCCAGGAACTGATTGACGGCGAGGTTACTTTGCAGTTGTATAAGGGGAATGTGATGTGTATTGCAAGAAAATCCCCGACTTCACTTTACAATCAGGAGCTTTCAAGTATGGATATTGAAGGTGGGTTTGACCAAAGGGATTCAAAAGGTTTCATAAAAATTAATGCCCTGAGATTAAAAGCACACAAGGTGATAACCAATAAGCGGGGACTTGGCGGGTATTATATCGTGGAAGAATGACGTATTGATTTTGTGTATTGTCCTATTCATAGGTGAAAATA
>CAZLMI010000032.1:0-8448 GCA_964560865.1 Microcaldota archaeon | reverse complement strand
AATCCCTGTTTTGCATAGTATCCTGGTTTGTCGCCTTTCACATATTCAATTTCTATATTCCTGTTTTTGATTTGTGTTAATATCTCCTCGGTTTTTTCAACATCAAAGTACCGGAAAAATATCGTCCTTACCGTTTCCTCATAAACCACCGAATTTCGCATGACATCGATAAATCGTGAGCTGACGGTTGCTTCATCACCAAGCAATCCAAAGAGCCTTCCGACATGCTGGAACTTGAAGCGAAGCAGGAACGAGTTCTCAAGGCATTTGAGCAAAGATGTCCGAACGTTCCCTATTTTTTCGAATTCTTTTTTTATCTGTTCTTCCTTCAGGGGAAACGGCAATTTTACAATTATCCTGTATGGGTCTGCAACTGCCCTTACACTTTCTCCCAGCAGGTCGGAAAGGTTTTTTGAAAACATCCTTGCAATACTTTCATTTACCTTGCTTCCAAAACACGCATGGACGATTATTATGTCTGAAACCATTTCTACAATTACTTTTTTTTCATCAGGTATAAACGTGTCTTTTTTTCCGTATGCCTTTCTGAGTTTTCCGACATCCTGCGCAATTTCAAATGGCACCGGGATATCCTCGCCTTTCCATTCGGGTATCGCCACATCCGCTGCCCCGCTTGGTTCTGCAAGCACTTCGTTATCAGTTATATCAACAACCTGCCAGGGGCTTCCTTTGGATAAAAAACTCGAGTTGTTTTCCAGGTTCATTACAAATTCTTCATCCAGGCTTGCGATTATCTGGTTGGAGGCAATGTCCCGCATTGCAAATCTTTTTTGCTTTGGAATCGTGCTTAAATTCGAATAATAATATTCCCTTCCACGTCTTGCAATGTTCAGAAAAACGTCTTTTCCATATTCATCATAAAACAGTATTTTTTCTGCGTACAACTGTAATGCAATCATTCTGAGTTTTTCATATTCTATCCCATAAGCATAGGAACGCGATAATATCCTGTGAATGTCGGAAAGTCTGCTTTTTCCTCTGTCAAGGAGTATGCCTACGACCTGGTGTGCGATTACATCAAGCGCACCACGTTCTGCGTTCTTGTCTTCTATCCATCCGTTTTTTGCGCGTATGACTATCGCTTCCGCTTCCAGCGAATCGTCAAAATCATTCGGAAATATTATCCCGTTTGGGGTGCCGTCAAGCGTATGTCCGGATCTTCCGACCCGTTGTACCAGCCTGAAAACCTGATGCGGGGAGCCATATTGTATCACGAGCTCTACATTGCCAATATCTATTCCGAGCTCTAGCGAGGAAGTTGAGAGTATGGATTTTACTTCATTGTTTTTGAAATTATCTTCTGCCGCTACGCGTATTTCCTTTGAAAGTGAACCGTGATGGACGTCTATCGGTGCATTGGCTTTCTTCAGGCTTGCGCCCAGCTCTTCAGCACTGCTTCGTGTGTTTACAAAAAGCAGGCTTTTGTTTTTTTCCACGAGTTCGGTTATCTTTTCTATATTCTTTTCATAGCTTCCTGCCTTTTCAATCAAAAGGTTCATTTTCCTGTTTTTTCCAGCTTCTGCTATTGCATATTTCCTTTCCCCAAATAACAATTTTGCTGCCTGGGTTTCATTTGCAACGGTTGCACTTATCCCTATTCTCTGGAATTCATTTATCTCCGCCAATCTCTCCAATCCAAGCGATAGCTGTGCCCCGCGTTTATTATCCATTATGTCATGGATTTCGTCTACAATCACGAATTCTATGCCTGCAAGATGCTGCCGCATTATTTTTCCAAGCAATAGCGCCTGCAATGTTTCTACGGTGGTCAGCATTATTCTTGGGGGTTTTTTTCTGTGTTGTGCCCGTTCCGCAAGGGTGCTGTCCCCATGTCGTACTGCATGGCTTATGTCCAGCCGCTCGCACCACCATGAAAACCGTTTCAGCAAATCCCTGTTAAGTGCGCGAAGCGGTGTAATATATAATGCAGAAATTCCATTTTGCGCAGTACCTTCCCCTGGTTTAGACTGGTTTGTTTTTATTTTTTCCAGCACCGGAAGTAATGCTGCTTCAGTTTTTCCATTGCCAGTTGGCGCCAGTATCAGTACATTTTCCCCGGCAATCACTTTTGGCATGGCTAGTTTTTGTATCTCTGTAAGCTCACCAAATCGCTCTTTGATTAACTGCGCTACTGTTGCCATCTTCTATCAATATCAATTATGTGAAAGGAGAATAAAAGGGTGCCTGAACGGCATTTTAATCTATTCTGTTTTTGTCATTTCCACTTCAGTTTCCCCGCTTTTTCTGCCGCCCGTAGGGTCCACATATCGGGTTGCGACATCCTCGTGTGGTGGCTTATAATGCGGGTTGCTTGCTTTCCCGTCTGCTCCTTTTGGGCACAGTATGATGCTATCTCCTAATCTCACCATCCGTCTTTGTTCCGGTTGTTTAAATCCCGGGGTTTCGCCAAGATAGTATAGCACCCTTGCATTTACAGGTTTACCCTTGTATGTTACGTTTATTCCATCATCATATCTCATGGTTTGTACTCGTTTGGTTTTTCCATTGCATGCATCGAGAAGCCTGTCGGTAAACGAAGTTTGCGGTCTTACGCATCCCATCGGACCAGATACAAGTACGGTAACTGCTGCAAATGCGCCGACTGCGGTATTTCTAATGGTTCGCCTCAAACGTTTTCCTGCCTGTTTTGCCATCATAGTAATCACTTTTTTAATATATTCTAACACAATCTTGAAAGAAACATTATTTAACACTTATTTTTCTTTTAAACCGCCAGTAAAACCCTTTTTAACTGTTCTTCTGCAAATTATGCATATGGAAAAAGACATAGATAAATTCAGGGAAGTCGGCAAGATAGGTGCTAAAATAAGGGAAGAAAGCAAGTCTCTTGTCATGAGCGGCACATCATTCATAGATATTGCTGAAACCATTGAACAGATGATAGTTGAAGAAAACTGCAAGCCTGCATTTCCAGTGAACATTTCCATCAATAATATTGCAGCGCATTATACTCCTGAAACAGGGTCCGAAGCTGTTCTTGAAGATGGTGTCGTAAAAATCGACATTGGTGTAGAGTTGGATGGTGCAATTGCGGATACTGCATATACTATTGATCTTTCTGAGAAATACTCCGATCTTGTCAAATGTTCTGAAGATGCGTTGTCGAATGCAATTGCTGCAATAAAACCCGGAGTTACGGTTGGCTCTATCGGAGGAATTGTGGAAGAAACTGCAAAGTCCATGGGTTTCAAGCCCATAAGCAATCTTACCGGCCATATGATTGAAACCTATGATTTGCATGCAGGGATTGAAATTCCGAATGTCAAAACCGACGAGCCATACGAGTTCCAGCCGGGTGACATATTCGCAGTTGAACCATTTATTACAAATGGCGCGGGTTACGTGGTTGACCTTGAACAGGTTGAAATATTCAGTTTATATATGCCTGCGAAAATCCGCATGAGGCAGTCAAGAAAAATTGTCGAGCATGTAATCAATAATTACGGTGTTTTGCCGTTTGCCGAACGCTGGGTCAGAAAGGAATTTCCATCAAAATTGCTTGTTTCTGCTGCATTGAAGGAATTATTGCAAAATCATTTCCTTAAAGGTTATCCGGTTTTAAGAGAGGGTGGAAATGGAATTGTTTCCCAGAGCGAGCACACCATTCTTGTTACGGATAGTGGCTGCGAAATACTGACTGAGCGTTTTTTTGCGTTTTAGAGCTTTTCCTCGTTAAATCCAGCGAATGCTTTATAAAGGTAGCATTCGATAGTTTTTTTATGGTCAGTTTACAACGTGGTTTTAAATCCAGGATTTTGGAAGAGGACGTAAATTATTTGCCAAGACACACACCGAATTTCGAAAGCGAAACCAGACAAATTAAAAATAAGGATCTGGAGTTTTCTACAATCTCATCAAAGAACGAGCATCTTGCCTGTTCTGCAAAAACCCATCAGGCCCTTAGATTGTTGGGTTGTGACAACAATCAGATCAGGGATACTCTTCATACTACTAAGATTCTTGACAGCCTGGCCAATAGGCCTGTGGATGCATATATCCTCGCAAGTGCCGGGAAAAGAAATCGTTTAAGCCTTGCTGTAATGGCTTCGCTTGCTTCAATCAGTACGCTCAGGGCTGCGGATATCGGCGTGAATATAAGAAGCATTGCAAGATTTTATGCAAGAAATAAAAGCGAGGTTCAGGATGTTGATCAGTTGGAAAAATTCCTGAGCTGGGTTGTTTCCAGAGGGGAAAGCGGGGTCGTTGTCCGTGGTTTGCCGTCCGAATGGCAGCTGTATAACAAACTGTTCAAGAGCAAAACCCTTAAATCAAAAATGACTGGATTCAAGAGCGCCAACAAGGTCAAGAAAAAGTCTGCACATTCAAAAGCCAGAAACCATAAAAAATCAGCACCTGCCAGAAAGAGTTCTCATAAAAAATCTTCAAAAGGCAAGAAATTCTTCGGTTTGCTGTAGAAAATACAATTCTTTTATTTTTCTTTTAAATTTTTTTATCTTTCTTTTGTTTCATGTTTTTCCAGAACGTTTATCAATATTATTGCATGTTAACAATTCCATAAAGGGCTCGTAGCGCAACCTGGATAGCGCGAATGGCTTCGGATGCCTCTCCTGATTGCAGGAGTCTGGAAGTCTCCAATCCAAAAATGCTTTCGCATTTCTGAATGTAGGAGTTACCATTAGGTTGCGGGTTCGAACTGCGTTTTGGGTCTAGAGTTCCGTGTCTTGTTCAATTCAAGATTCATGACAGAAAACCCATGACTACGGATTTCCCGTCGGGCCCGAATTATTTTTCAGTTTCCTGTTTTAATTCCCTAAAACGCGGAGGGGGAGCGCCCCCTCCCCATTTCGTACAAGTTGCTACACACAACTTGTTGCAACAAGAAATCTTCGATTTCTTGTACGTGAGGGTTCATTCTGACCCACCCCCCTATTTTTGAGCTTCCCCGTAGCGTTTGCTGGGTGTTATACTCCGCAGCTCGCTCGTTTCCGGAAGGAAACGTGCGCACATTTTCGATGCGTCGAAAATGAGCGTGCTGCGGTTGGGAGCGTCATTTTCAGGTTTCGTTCGTTGTTTTTTCAGTATTGTTTTCTGATTTTCTTTTTTCCTGTTATTTTTCCTGTTTACATATGGTTTTATATTCCTGTTTTTGCATAACAATCTATGGTAATTTCATGGCTGTTGCCCGAAAATCAGGGAGAATCCTTGCAGATGCGATTGGCAGTTCGCTTCGTTCCAGCGGTTTCAGGCCTGTCGACAGCAGACGTATCTTTCGTTATCTAGAAGAAGCATATTCCCGTTCTGACAATCCGGAGATTAAGCCAAGAAACCAGCCAATAGTAGAAGGAGAACGAATTTTCAATCTTGGTCTTGGCCAGCAGCGTTCCAATGTTTTTGTTTTTGTAAGATACAATTCAGTGAATGATTCTGTGACTGTTTTGATGTCAAGTCCGCGTTCTGATTATCAGTCTTCTGCCATGTCACGTGATGAAATATATTTCCGGAGGTATTTTCGTAATGTTTCCGAATCTGATGGGGATACAATTGCGGGATTAGTTGCCGAACGTGCCCACAAGGAAGCGCTTGCAAAACACCCTCAGGAACAACGCATGCAGATACATTTGCATTCGCGTCACGATTTCAACGGCTCATTGTTTTTTGATGATGGTGTTTCAAGCATTGTGGACATTGTAAGAAGGGCAATGCTTCACCATGCAGATGTATTGGTTTACACTCCCCATAACTCTTTCAATTATTCAAGATTTGTCGCACTGAGCGGAGTATGTTCATTGCTCGGAATAACTGTAATCATGGGTTTGGAGCTCACTGCCCCACTCGTTAAAAAGCACGTAAACGGCCCGCATCTTCTTGTGCTTATTGGAGATAAAGACGCAGCAGAAGAAATCGGAACAAAAATCCTCTCCAAAAGAGATTCAAATTTGCATATGCCTTCTTACTGGCGCTCTGAAGATGGTTTAATGCTGCTTCCAGACATCCTATTCGTGTTAGAGTCATTACAAAAACAAGGGAGGGTTGCAGTTGGTGCTGCTCATGGTTTCAATTATATAAATCGGGCTCTCCCGGTCAAAGTTCTTGGAATATTCAGTGCAGTTGATGAAGGTCAGATTGCTTTGCAGGATGCGCTGGATATCTCAAGGAAGCTGGATTTTTACGAAGCATGGAACCGTTCGCTTTCTCCTGAAGTAATGCGATTTAAATCTGCTGAATTGTTCAACTGGATTTCCGGTTTGGCGTATGCCCATATTTATTCTGATTCCAATGCCCAGGCTTTACGTGATCGTTTCCAACTTCGGGATATCCTTTCTGCAAATGTCTGCAATCTTGCAGCTGCATCCTGGCTTGGGCAATCTGGTTTAGGGTCGACTTATGGTCCTGATGACCACACTACCCCGAGACTGGATGAAAAATACCTTGTTGGCGGTGATGCTCTTGGTGCGGGTTTCAGTTTTTTCAGGTATGCCGTTTGTCCATCTGCGCAGGAAATTGTGAGGATGCTCGCAGGGCATACCTTACGTCTTGATGCACACCTTTACACTGCACTTACCGACAAAGGTTTACAGATTGCGGATGAAAGGGCGATACGTACTGGCCAGTTACTTATGGAAGTTGCCCGTTTAAAACAAAGAGAAGCTCTTCTTTATGGCAAAGTGCTTGCAGCAGATGCATTCGGTTTTCTTGCAAACGAGCCTTCCATGCTTGGAAATATGAGCAGGTAAAATTGATAGTATGGTGCATAACCTGGTCAAATCAGTTTAAATACAATCATTTACGTTTTCTGTCGAATTCTGTTTCGCTCTTTCGATAGCTTTTTATTTATTGCATGCAACTTTATTTCTCTTACATCCTCCAACGTGATTAATATGGATTTTATATGCAAAATTGCTGCGCAGGCAGGTATGGGTGCAATGGTTACCGGAAGGACTCTTGCCAAATGCTTTACACGATGCGGTTATAGTGTTACTGGTTATCCGGAATATCCTTCCCTGGTGCGCGGCGGGCATAACACCTACCAGGTTATTGTGAATAAGGAAAAGGCACATTCTCCAACCCACAATTCCGATGTTGTTATTGCCCTTAACAAGGATGCAATCTTTTATCATAAGGATTTTATCTCTAAAAACGGCGCTTTTCTATACGATGATTCGATTGACATTTCCAAATTCAAGATCAGAAAGGACATTACGCTTATCCCGCTTCCGCTTGCAAAGCTTGTTGAACAGGCTGGCGGAACTTCGCAGATGAAAAATACTGTTACTGTCGGTGCAGTTCTTGCACTGATTGATTATCCCTTCGATGTCCTTGAAGGCATACTTGACGACGAGTTCAAAAGAAAAGGCCCGGAAGTGGTAAAACAAAATGTTGCAGTTGCACGGGCAGGTTATGATTATCTGAAGGAAATCTTTGGTGCAAAACCATTTCATATTTCCCTGAAAAAACTATCTGATAAACGCAGTATCCTGCTTGGAGGCAACGAGGCAATTGCACTTGGTGCGGTTGCAGGCGGGATGAAATTTTTTGCAGCATATCCAATGACTCCGGCATCAAATATCCTCCACTATCTTATTGCGAATGAACGGAATTTCAACATTGTTGTCAAGCAGACTGAGGATGAGATTGCCGCGATGAACTATGCAGTTGGTGCTGGTTTTGCAGGTGTTCGTGCAATGACCGGAACTTCTGGCGGAGGATTTGCATTAATGACTGAAGCGCTTGGGCTTGCGGCTCTTTCCGAAACTCCAGTGGTGATTGCGCTGGTTCAGAGAGTTGGTCCTTCAACAGGAATGCCAACATGGACCGAACAGGCGGATATCCGTTTTGCACTTCATGCCTCGCAGGGAGAATTTTTGAGGGTTCTTCTTGCACCTGGTGACGTGGATGAATGTTTTAAACTGTCTGCAGAATCGTTTAATCTTGCTGAAAAGTACCAGCTTCCAGTATTCATAATCTCGGACAAATATCTTTCCGAAAGCCATTTTTCCACAGCGCGGTTCGATGCATCTTCAATTAAAATCGACCGTGGAAAAATCGTAAAAGACCTTCCGGAGCTTGCACCGAATACCCGTTACAAAAGGTACGAAATAACTGCTGATGGAATTTCGCCAAGGGTGTTTCCCGGTACTCCAAACGGCCTTCATGTTGCCGGTTCCTATGTCCATGATGAAACCGGATTCAGTAGTGAGGATTTCCAGAACCGCAAAGATATGGTTGACAAATGCGCAAGGAAAATAAAAAAGCTGATCAAAGAGCTTCCAAAGCCAAAGTTCTATGGTCCTGCGAATGCGGATATTACCCTGGTTGCATGGGGTTCGCACAAGGGTCCTGCACTTGATGCGCTGGCGTTGCTTGAAAAAGAAGGAGTTAATGCAAATCTGCTGCATTTTACCTGTCTTTATCCATTGGATGAAAAGTTTGTGCAGTCTTTGTTCA
>CAZLMI010000031.1:2745-8791 GCA_964560865.1 Microcaldota archaeon | reverse complement strand
AGACAACCTGAGATATCCGCATTCCTTCATGGAGTATCATGGTGAACGGAGAGAGATTTACTATTTCCAGCACCTGCCGGTTACTGCTCCCCGGCTGTACCAGTGCCGAGGTAAGGTGAATTATAACTCCCATTCTTGCATACCTGCTTCTTCCTTCCAGCCTGCCCATTATATCCGGCGCAAGCGTTATTTTTTCAACTGTTTTTCCAAGGCACATATCTCCCGGAGCCAGGACCGCCATATTCGCATTGATTTTTTTGTATGCAGTTTTGAAAGACAGTTTATTCAGGTCCACCCTTGCACCTACATGCTCTTTTTTCAAAAAATACCATTCTTTGGACAATGTCAGATCAATGCTTGCAGGGCCGATTTGCTCTTTTTCCAATGGCTTGATTATGATTTCCTTGTTCCTGATTGCATTTTCTATATCCCTGTTTGAGAGGACCATGATTACGTTTCAGCCGGGAATCTTTTTAATGTATATGCATCACTTCAATTATTATGCAGGATAAACTGAAGTCGGTTGCGGAAAGCATGAGGCAGACTGAAACCGAATTACGCGGTGTGGCGCTTGATTGCCGAAATGCAAATTCCAGGCTTTCCGAATCCAGCGAGAGCGTGCTCATTCATCCGGTTTCCAGCAAACCATTCAGCATTTCCGTTGCTGCTGTTGATGGGGGGATTATTGCCGACCGGGTTCATGGTTCGGATATCATTATTGGAAAATCTGTTTCGGTGAATTTCGTTTATTGCGATTCCCAGTTCGTTTCCTGTCATCATCTTCCGGACAGATTTCCTGAAACAAAAATCGAGATTAAGCTTGGTCTGGATGAGCACGAAGCGCTTGTTTTCAGGCAGTTATTCAGATTACAGCTTGAAATATCTGCTGCTATCAATGCAGTTGAAAAATTCAAGCCTGATTTGCTTTTGCTTGATGGTTCAATATTGCCATTGGGAAGCGACCGGCCTTCGAAGGAAAGCAGCCTGTTTGCAGAATATTCAAAGCTTATGGAATCCTACAAACAACTTTTTGCTCTCTGTAGGCAGCACGGCTGCCAGCTTGCCGGCATCATAAAAGATTCACGTGGAAAGCGGCTTATGGACCTGCTTGGAAAAGACCGGTTGAATATTTCGGATACTTTTTTTACAAATTTCCTTTTGAAAGAAAAAGAGCGGACTGCTATTTTTCCATACGCTTCCGAGAATAAGAAAACCCCGGTAATGAAAGATTTAGGCGATTTCAGTGATTCGGTCTTTCTTTTCTATCTAAAACCCTCCGATCATGACCTTCCATTGCGCATAGAATTTTTTGATTGTGGAAAATCAATCGGTGAAATTGCATCAATTCTTCTTTCACTTTGCTCACTGTCTTCGAATTTTGCCTATCCGGCCATACTCATAGAAGCGGATTTGTGCGCTGCAATGGATCCTCTGGAAATGGAGCGCGTTAAGAAAGAATTGTTCATGCTTTCCAAAGGTGCGATGCAGGAGCTAAGAAGGAATTCACGGCCTTTCAGGTAAGCCAAAGTAACATTACCCGCTCATATCATCTTCACAATTTCCAATACTCTTGGATATTTTACATACCCGGACATTTCGTTCATATGTCCTGCATTGTGCTCGATAATCAGTTCCCCACCCAAATTCTCCTTTAGTTTTTTTCCTTCATCCATATTCATATATGGATCATTATCCGAATTTATTATTACGAACTTCCCGGCTTTGTTCTTTATTTTTTTCCAGTTGAATGGAGTTTTGAAAAAATCCCTGATTGCATCAATTCCAAGCTTGTTTGTGAATCCGCACACCAGAATTACGGTGTTTATTTTTTCGTTTTCAGAAAATGTTTCAAGCAGTCTCAATGCCGCAACCGCACCTAAACTATGCCCGACTATAACTGTGTTGTCATCAAATTTTTCATTTATTTCACGTATGTCTTTGAGCCATTCTTCCTGCTTTGGATTATCCGGGTTGGTCAGATAAGGTGCTTCAACGTCAAAACCCAGGGTCCGTAGTTCTTTTACAAGCCAGCCCCGCCATGCACCTAATGGTGTCCCGGCCCAACCATGCAGTACAATTACTTTTTTTGTCATACCATCAACATATCTACAATAATTTCAATTTTCCAAAAATCGAATCCAGTTCATTTTCATTCCATGGTCCTGCACCCAAACAGGTGATTGTTCCGGGTTCCACCTGTGTGTGTCCTGCATCCCGTATCAGTTCACACGGTATTCCTGCTTCCTTTGCTTTTTGGAAATATTCGAGAAGTTCAGCTTCGCTCTGGACTTTAAGGACCACTTTTTTCTGCCCTTCGGCCTCCCACCTTTTGGCTATTTCCGGTTCTTTTCTTGATGTTTTTTGGAATGATGAGAGCGAGGCATGCGAACTTTGTGCGGCTAATTTTCCCTTACCCATCTGCAAGTCCGCACGTACCACTATAATCTGTTTATACATTATTAAAATATAAAAAGAAGAAATTAATTAACTATCCATTTCATAATTTTTTTCCAGTAAGATTTGCTTCGGCTACTGCAGCTATGTTGCTTAACGCATCATGTGCAACTGTTCCGGATGTGCATCCGCTTCTTAATAATCCAATTGCAGGATTAAGATTCCCTTTTTGTTTTGTCTGCACCGTTGCCTGCGCCAATCTGTCAATCGCTCCCGGCGCATTGCTTCTTTGGATTGCCCTGACCGTTCTAACCATATCCCTTAGCACTGTCAGTTGTGCAGTGGTGCTCCGACCCATCTTGTCAAAATTTAACGACAAAGCATAATAGTGGAATGTTGTCCGGTTTCCCCTAATCATCATGCTTTCGGTTGTCCTGCATATCCGTAATGTTTCTGCACTGCTGCTTGCAGAGGATTCTGCTATTGCTTTCAATACCGTACTATCGGTTGTTTGTATTACTACTACTGCATCCATGGCTTTTCTACCATGATCCAGTGTCCTGATTCCAACACTGACTCCCAGTGATTGTGCTTCCCTGACGGTTTTCCAGTTATTTCCGCAATCTTCACCGAACAATCTTTTCATGTCGTGTTCACTAATTTCTCTCATGCCTGTTGCCATTTCATTTTGTTTTAATTTCAGCATTTCCCTTACCCTTTCCAGGGTATTATGGTGTGATAAATAGAGTCCGGTTAACACCTGGTTATGTGGTTCTTCCAATGGGAGCGCTCTTAGCCTTCTTTCTTGTGTTTGCTGGGGTTTTGGATTTGTTTTTGTTATGGGTTGCATATCTTACACCTTTCATTACCATACATTCACCACCCCATAAATTCTAAGTAAAAAATCATTTATAAACAAGTGTCACAAAATCCAGCCATCCGCAACACGTATCCAAACGGGATTTATTTTCCAAACCCTAAGCTTTAATATCTATGCTGGAGAAATAAAATCAACAGCCTCCAGGGTGATATTCATAGTTCCGTCCAAAGAAAAATCAGGTTCACAGACAATCCAAAAAATCGAGCGCGTCCCTACCGGTATTCCCGGGCTTGACGATAAAATCGAAGGCGGGTTTGTAAAAAACAGCACAGTGATGGTTCGTGGCGGCAGTGGCACCGTGAAAACTATCCTTTGCCTGCAATATCTTTATGCGGGTGTAACCCAGTATGACGAGCCCGGGGTTTACATTAGTTTTGCAGAGTCCAGGGAGTCCATATATCAGCATGGAAATCTTATGGGCTGGGATTTCGAAGAGCTGGAAAAAAAGAAAAAATTTACCATTATTCGTTATGAACCCCACGAAATCGTCAATATCATGGAAGAGGGTGGTGGTTCAATCAGGGACACTATCGAATCCCTTGGCGCCAAAAGGCTTGTCGTGGATTCCCTGTCTGCGTATGAAATGGTTTTTGAAAATCAGTACAAAGCAAATGAATCCATGCTTGACCTGTTCGAATTGTTGCGAAAATGGGGGGCCACTACGCTCGTGACTTCCGAATTTCCAGTTAGCCCAAAAAAACAGGTGCTGGAGAGGTCGGGATTTTTAACCGACAGCATAATCAATCTTTATTACCTGAGGGTCAATGCGTCCCGTGTCCGGGCGCTTGAAATAATCAAAATGCGCGATACATTGCATTCAGACAAAATATACCGGTTTATACTGAACAAATCCGGATTGCATATATTAAAGGAGTTGAAATCTGTTGGGAAGCTATAAATATGCCCAAACCAGTATTGAGTTTCTTCTTATTATTGCTGCAATGATTGTAATAATTACATCGTTAATACTGATTTCACAGAGCCAGTTCGGTAATATCAATGCACTGAAAGAGCAGAATGATGCAAAAAATACCATCTATGATCTGAGCTCTGCTGCAAAAGAAGTTTATTCGCAGGGAATTGGTGCAAAGAAGAAAGTATTCATTACATTGCCAAGCGGTTACGAGGCATCCGAATCTTATATTGCAAACCAGTCCCTTAAGCTAAGGGTGCGTGGAACGGATTTTGCTGCAGTCGAATCTTTTGATGTCCATGGTGCGTTCCCGGGTGTTAAAGGAAATCACTGGGTCTGGGTTGTTTCCGAAGGCAACAAAGTGCGTATTGGAACCGCATTGATTTCGTTAAACAAAAATGCGCTTTACATAATCATGAGCGGGAACACCACTACAAATACCAACATTTCAGTAGCCAGTCTCACAACAAACAATCTTTCGGTTTCATCTGCATTTTCATGGAGTCCTACAGAAGTGGTTGCTTCAATGTCTCCTGGTTCATTTAATCTGGTAAGCGGTGCAGCTCAGGATATTTACCTCCAATTCAGTGCAGTTGAGGATGCCATAGGATACTACAATGGCGAAATTACATTTACTGCTTCGGATGGTTCAAACAACGAATCCATCCGCCTTCCGGTAACTGTCGAGGTTGTAAGTGCACTTATCGTTACTGCACCCCCAATTACTGTTGTCCCGAGCATGTGGAATGAAAGCATTCCTGCCGGGTTTGCATCTTATAAATCATTTACCATTTGTACAAATGCGGATACTGCCCCGTCAAGTGTAACATTTGCTCCGAGCCCCGGACCGCCGGGCAGTTGGGTAAGCGGGATAGAATCTCTCGGTCCAATGGCAAAGGCAAGTTGTACCAACAAAGTACTTATCCTCACTGTTCCTGCAGGTACTACCAATAATATTTACAGCGGTTCAATCAATGTAGTTGGGCAGGGAGTTTCAAATGCCCAGGATACCATTTCCCTTGCAATTCAGGTTGGCGGAGATCCCACCGATATCACCGGACCGGTTGTTTACAATATCACGGTTTATCCAAAAAAACTTTATCAGGATGATCCTGTCGTAATTACTGCGATTGCCAGTGATGAAACTACCGGAAACAATACTATAAAAAGTTGCCAGATTAGGTTTGATAGCGGTTCATGGTTTTATATGACCTCCGATGATGGGGTATTTGACGAAGTTAGCGAGAATGTCAGTTACAATTATTTGAGCGGGCTTACCAAAGGTCCGCATGTCGCAACCATACGTTGCACCGATTCAAGGGACAATATCGGTTCTGAATATTCATATTCGTTCAAGGTGTTCAAGGAAATCCTGTTTATTACCAAAGGTGCATTCTGGTCTGGTGATGAATGGGACTGGATAACCTGGATATGGATTCACCATTCCTTCCTTGGTTATCTGTGGAATATGGATATTGTTTCTGCAAACAGTGTAATCAGCGGTTCAATTGACACATCATACTATTCATCCGTTGTTATGTCTGATTATTCGAGTTCTACTCTTGCTTCAAACCTCCTAAGTTATACGAGTGGCGGTGGCGTTGTAGTATTTATCGGCAAATCAGTGCAGGACGGTCCAAAAGACGTCTTTATTGTTCCTGCTTCTGGAAATCCATATACTGAGTCTCAGATAACCATCACAGACAATACCCATTTTATAACCTCGGGTTATCCTCTTGGGGACTGGGTGATTCTTGTATCGGATTCCCAGATTTATGGTGTCAGTGATTTTATTGGTGATGAGCTTGCAACCTCTGAAAAATTCCCGTCACGTTTGGTTTTAGGTGTGGTTCCTGACC
>CAZLMI010000031.1:0-2735 GCA_964560865.1 Microcaldota archaeon | reverse complement strand
AATCTGGGGAACTACAAAACCATACCGGTTGTATAATGGTGGCGATGACATCTCGGTTAATGTAATTGACTGGGCAATTGACAATTCCACACTATCCAATTGACCGGTTCCACCCGTTCGCCTACCAAACAGTTATAATTCTAATTAGCGGGTAATTACACGGTTGTCAAATGAAGTGTCAGATATCCGCAGAATTTCTTGTTGTTCTTTCCGCACTGGTATTCGTATTCTTTATAGTTTCGGTAATTTACTATGGTCAGAACGTAAGCCTTTTTCAGGCACAGGATTCCACTGCGGCAATGCGTAATGCGTATACGATTTCATTTGCAATAAATTATGTTTATCTTGCTGGTGACGGGGCACAATATAATTTTTCCTTCCCTGGAAAGCAGTCTGATGAAAATATCACCATCAATAATTTCAGCATTGATTCCAGGAGAAGTCATGCATTTGCATCAGCTCCATTGTTGACATCGGAAGTTGATTCTTCGAGCATTGAAAATGTCTCAATCATAATAAAAAATAATGGCGGAGGTATTACATTTGAACAGTAACCCGTCACCCCCGGCCGGAAAATCGTTTAAAGGTCAGGCATGGACATTTGATTTTACTGCAGGCATGATTATTCTGCTTGCCATACTTCTTTTTTTCATATTCATCTGGAATGGTCTTGCAATGAGGTGGAATTCTGTTAACGAATACCGCCAGATGCAGTTTGATTCTCTTTTTGCTGCAGAAGCGCTTATGTCCACCACCGGACATCCTTCAAACTGGGAAACTCTTCCGGCAATTAACTCCACTACTGTTGATTCTCTTGGTTTGGTGAACGGAAGGAACGAGCTTAACAATCTAAAACTCGAAAAGCTTGTTTCAATTAATTCGACGTCATATTCATTTGTTAAGGACAGGCTCGGCCTGAGCAGGTATGAATTCGGGTTGCGTATCACGAATCTTGCCAAAGATTCCACATATCACGATTTTGGCAGATTCGCAGGGCCTCTGAATAATTCGGTTGTTTTTGAAAGATTGGGAATGCTTAATGGTTCTGTGGTTTTGGTGCATCTGGAGGTCTGGAAATGAGGGCATTTGTTACGACGTTTGATGCATTGGTTGCACTTTCATTTTTGCTGGTTATCTCCATTCTGGTTTCAACCCAGTCATTCCAGCTTAATTACGCCCGCGGAGTTTACATCTACCAGCTTACACATGATGCCATTTCGGTTATGCAAAAAACAGGCAGACTCGACGATGCCATTGATGGCAATAGCAGCGCAGTAAGAAATATCCTGGAATCCACACCGGAGGCGGTTTGCATGCAAATTCTTATATATGATAACAGCGGGACTTCTGTTGCTTCTTTGAGTAAATTCAATTGTGGCGAGACGGTTTCCCAGTTGCAGATTGTTTCCATGCCATTCACTGCCCATGGAAACAGGTATATTGCCAAAGCGCAATCATGGTACAGGAAGGGATATTCATGAAGGGGTTTGTCATCACGCTTGTTGCAGTCAGTTTCATTGCAATACTTCTTTTCTTTTCAACTGCTTTGCATAATACCCACCTTAGTCTTGAGCGCTCGCTTACCGGACCACAAAATTTTATCTATGCCGCGGCACTCTTTGACGGTGTTTCCCATGAGCTCAATGCAATTGTTGGTCCTGAGTTTAACATTTCACAAAGCAATTCGAGTATTGTCCTGAATTTTTATGATTCGATTCCATATTCAAATCATACCTCCGGGCTCAATGCGTATGAAAATTTTTTGGAGGTAATGGTTGCTAATGAAAGCAGGGCAAACATAACGGTTAATCTTTCTAATCTTACCTCGGAAGTCGTCATGCACATCAATGAAAAATACGTTTATTCAAACAACATGACCGGTCAAAATATGTTTTTCACATCCGAAGGAGGGACGGATGCTGAAAGCTATACTATTCAGTTTACAATCTATAAATCAAGATCAAACGTAAGCGATTTTATATTTAATGAAAGTGGCGATTTGAATGTTACGATTTATTACAGTGATTTAAATGGAAGTGAAAGCCGGATTGGGAAAGTTTTTTCTAATTCGGCAAATACCTTCAGGATAACATATATAGACGGCAGCACTGTTCAAATTGATGTTGGCCAGAAATACGGCAATTCCGGTTCGCTTTATGTCAAACCAACCGATGTAAATGTCCCATTATCATGGTCGGTTATTTTGCCTGCAATAAATTCAACTGCCAAACGAGGTTATACGTACGATTCGGTAATGACTTATAAAAATGGGAATATCCTGCTTGAACGGAATTTAGGCAAATAATGTCCTGGCGGAAAAGCCAATACTTTAAAATCTCACGCGAGATGCAATTCCATGCTTGAAACAAAAATAGACCAAATGGTTTCCCTGATCCGGACAAAAAAGAAAATCTCCCTTTATGATCTCTCCAAGCAGCTTTCATGGGATGAGGAATCCGTGGAAAAGATTGCGTTGATTCTTGAAAAATCAGGGTATCTCAAGGCCCATTATCCTATTGACATGATTCAAAAACCCTGGGTTGGATTAAATGCATCTGCGGTGGTATCAAAAACAGTTCCTTCACTTGGAGGTAAGGTTTTGGATTCTTATACCATTTCTGAACAGTCCACAAACATGAAAGGTGATGTAAAAATAATGAACATCCCTTCTGAAAAACGGGCGATATACAATATCATCCTTCCCGATGTATCAGTTTATGTTCGTGCATATCTGG
>CAZLMI010000030.1:0-9084 GCA_964560865.1 Microcaldota archaeon | reverse complement strand
TTTCTGCCGGAAGTTATACTATAGATTTTTACGGGCAGGATAACCTTGGGAATACTAAAGAATACAAATGGTCATTTACAATACAAAGCGATGCACCAACAATCGAGCAAATCTCCCCGGCAGACAAATCATTTATTTCAGACCCAAGACCGGTCGTTTCCGCAGTTTTAAAAGCTTCGGGAGGCTCCAAATTGGATAACTCCACTATCAGGATGTTGATTGATGGTGCAGACGTTTCCCCCTCATTTGATTCTTCATCCGGAAAAATTTCTTATCAGCCGACATCGGATTTTTATTTGGGAAGCCATACTATCGAAGTTTCTGTTTTTAGTATGAACGCAAACAAGGCAACAAAAACATGGCAGTTTACATACGGTTATCCAGTGCCGGCATCTCCAAAAACATTTACCGTAACTGCTCTTAATGGCAGTGCTTTTTTGAATTGGAGTTCTGTTGGCAATATCTCGTATTACCACGTTTATGGAAAAACCTCCCAGTTTACTTCTGTTAATGGTTTAGCCATACTTCAGAATACCTCAAGTACTTTTTACACTCACTCATCTGTCCCAGGAGACCGGTATTACTATGCAGTTGTGGCAGTTTCTTCGTATGGGGTTCCCAGTTTGCCGATTTTTGCCGGAAGTTGTGCATCTTATTCAGCAGGAAAATGGACTGAGTATGGATGCTGTGTTGATACTCATTGCACCAATAATTCTTTTTGCAATACTACTACCCACACCTGTCAGGTTCCACCTAGTTTATCTTCAAAAAATGTTACCCGTGATGAAGCAAAAGGTGCAATTGATGCTGCAAAGACCGCAGTTGCCGCAGTAAAGAACAAAATCAATGTGAGTTTGGCGGAGGTATATCTAGCAAAGGCAGAAAATTCCTATGCAATGGGTGATTATTCCCAGGCAAAGACCTGGGCCGAAGGTGCTTTGCTTTCGTTACAATCAGGTCCGGTGCTTTCTGCCAGCAATGCAAGCCTTATTCCAAAAAAAGATGCTCAAAAACCATTATGTGGCTCATCATTTGTAGTTTCAATGGTCCTGTTTTTCATATTCATTAAGGGGGGTGTTAATTATGGGAAAATGTTTTAGGTGCAATAATGTTGTTGAAACCAGAAAAGTATTTGTAAATGAAGCCCGGGGATATAGTGAAATGTGCATTGACTGCATAATCCAATTTTTTAAAATTCCAAAAGAATAATTTCAATATAATTAAATCAAATAAGAAAGCCCCAGGAGGTATTTGAAACCCCGACATCTCGCTTTTAAGGATCCATGAGCGTCCTGTGTTTCGGGTCTTGAGTTTTGCATAAACGAGACTGAAGACTCAAGACCACAAGAACAAAACGTCCAGTGGTCATACAAAGCGAGCGCTCCACCAGGCTGAGCTACTGAGGCGTAACTGTTCTATTTAAATCGGATATTTTTTAAGGTTTAGGATGGACAACTTTGTCAATGCCAACCTTTAAATACTATAAATTCACTATATCTTCTGGTGTGTATATGCGTTTTTTATCGTTTATTTGTTTTGTAGTGCTTTTTTCAGGTCTGGTTATTTCAGGATGCCCCTGTAGTGAATCCGGGAGTTTTTCGGGAAAGTCGGAAGAACCTTCGGAAGTGGGTTCCGTTGTTGCAAAGGGTCCGGGTTACAATGTAAGTATACAATCCCAGAACCAGACGCAGGCACAAGTTCAAGCCGGAGTTAATCAAACACAGGGACAGGTTCAAAACCAGAATAAAACTCCTGATCAGGATAAGAATCAGACTGGCCAGGGAAAGCCTGTTTTGGTATCTTCAAATTCCAGCGAAATAAATGTCTCGAACGGGATTTCGGCACAAGTTCGTCAGATAGTTGCTGCCAGAAAAAACGGTTCAATTACCGTTCCACAGGGATTTCTGGTAAGGATTATTGCAAAAAACCAGTCTTTTGGAGTTAACAACGAAAGCTTCCAGCTGAATGAAACTCTTCAGGCACATGTTTCGTTTGGAGGGAAGAACAAATCATTGATTCTGAAATCCGTTTCTAAGGGTGTGAATATAACCGAAGGGAATATGACTGCAACTGCATTGGATAATGTGGACATCGAAAACGATTCCATGTATATGGGAAATAAAAAAGTCGTTGTTTCACCATCCGAAGTTCCTCAAAAATTCAAGGCAAAATTAATAAAATCCGCAATTCTATCCGTTTCAAATGGTACTCCTGTTTATCAGGTTAATTCAACAAGGGGAGTAAAACTTTTTGGATTTATTGATTCGGATATGGATGTCGAAACAATTTTGGATGCTACTACTGGCAATATAAAACAGGAGAACAAACCATGGTGGGCATTCTTAGCCAGTGAAAACTGAGCCGACGGTGTAAATATTATATTTTATTTTTTTTGTTTTTTCTAATTCATTTACAATGCTCTTTATAATTATTTTTTTTACTTGTTCGTATTTTTCTTTTCCTACCTCTACATTGCCAATCGCATACTGCAGACTCTTTGTGTTAAAACAAAATAAACAATCCTTCAGATTTTCTGAATTATGGCAAAACATGGAATCATAGCACGACCTGCAGGAATCCATTTCAAAACAGCGGGTTAATTCAGTTGAAAAATAACAATTTATGCAAAAGCTGCTGTTCATCGTTCTATAGCTTCCAAAAACATGGTCAGTAAAAGAACACCAGATGTTGTATGCGCAGTACCTTGCGTGGAATGAACAAGCGTTTTTGTAAACATGTTGGCAATTCAGATACCATGTACAATCCACATCATCAAGGTTTCTGCCTTCAACAACATCACACGCGAGTGGATAATTTTTGGAAAATTCCTTACCAAGTGAAAAGAAATCTGTTTTATCCAATCCCAGTTTTTTATTTGAATATTTGTTTGCGGTTTCTATGCCGACAGCGACCTTTTCAGGAACAAACTGAAACATTGAAAAATTCGGTAAGAAAACCTTGCAGGAGCCATTAGGATTTCTTATAAACCTCCCTCCTGGAGTATTTGCCAGCAGCCATTTTTCGTATTTTTCCAAAGAGGATAATCCTGTTCCGAACAGGAGTATTGTGGTTTCTTTGAACGCGTTTTCTACATCCATCATCCAACCACCCTAAATCCATCTATGAAAAAATCCACCAATGACGGAACCGTCTTTTTCCTGATCAATTCATCAGTAATTTGCTCCAGCAACTGGCCTTTCAATTCAAGATATCTGTCCTTTGCCAGTTCATTGTTTCCGATCATGTAACTTTTCTGCTGCTGGTCAAAGCAAAAGAAAACATCGTGGCAATTCTTGCAGTTGTTGCTGTAATAAGTATCAAAGCAGTGGAACAGGACACTGCTTTCAAAGCACCTTTGGCTTTGGTTTATTCCATCACATCTTATGCAAAATTCGTTATCTCCTCCATGGCAACAGCCAAACAGATATTTGCTGTCGCGGAAAAGGCTTGAGTAGGCAATATACTCGCACCGCAGAATTTCGGAAGAACGGTAGACCGTCGACGAATCAGTTATATTCTCGCTTTCTTCTATATGCTGGCAATTTCCCAAAACCTTGTTTCCGCTGTAGGCTATAGTTTCACTGCATGCAGAAATAATACCGTCTATATCTCTGATGTCATTCATGTTTATTTTAGGTGTTGGATTTGTGTTTCCAAAAGAAATGAATCTCGCATCTTTTTGGTATGGGGCAGTATAATAAATATCTTTGCCAGATTCTGATTTGGCTACTTTCATAGGGACGGTATATTTTGTCAGGTAGTCTTGAAGCTCGTCCATTTCCCCAACTTCTCTTTTTAGCAGTACGCTTGAAACAGATTTGAATACTAAATGTATGTCTGCCATTTGCTACCTCTGATGTGAAATTATGTGTCCTTAAGTATATATTCTCTTTGGCAGGTAAATTTCTTGCGGAAATAGAAAATAATGGGAATTTATATTATTTCTAACAACGCTCTTGCTATCATACGATTAGCTGGTTCAACTGGGTGGCAGTAGTCAATAAAGTATTCTCGGTCGTCAAGAGGTATATTTGATTGGACTGAAACAAAAGGAACCTTTAGTTTATCTGCAACAGCTCTAAATTTTTCTCTGTGGTCTGGTTTTATCCTAGGAACGAGGAAATCTAAATTTTGTGCACTGGTAAAATCTCTTTCTGCAATATCTATCTCCCCGGTGTGATAAGCATCAACTCCTTTTTGGTATATCCTCATTGCTCTCTTCAAAGCAATAGTTACTGCATACATTTCTGTTTTGGCCAGGAAATCATTTACCTCGTTAAGCATTCCCCTACCCCTCAATCCCGGGTGCCAGAATTTTGGTATGGCTGGTTCAATAAGGATTGGTGCAATTCCTCTAAATCTGCAAAGTTGAACCATTTCAATTAAATTGTCTTCATAATCGCTTGGAGATGATCTTGTTACAATTACCATTCTGTTCATGACCCTTTTCATTAGGGCAACTAAGTAAAACCTGGCTTTGGCATCTGCAATTTGATATTTGTCTTCAATATTGCCATTCCATGCGGAGTCATTATTTCCAAAATAAATTGTAACACAATATGGCATCATCCCAAATTCAGCAAGGCCATCCAAAATCCTATTCAGATATCGTAATCCCTGTAAACTTCCATATCCTGGCACCCCTGCATTTATTACATAGTAATCAGACCCTTCTGCTAACAAATCTGAATATGTAGGATATGTATAAAATGGGGATAAAATAGGCAGTCTCATCTTTTGTCGTCCTCTGTTTTCTGTGATAACATCACTGTTCCAGCCAGAAGTTGACGAATCACCTAGATTTAAGATTATTGGTTTTCCCGAAGTCTTTGCTTCTTTTACGATCGTTTTAAAATCAACGAAATCTTTTTTATAAACTCCAATAAATGAATTGTCAAAAAGGCAGTGCCCTAACTTATGATCCGCATCAAAAATAATCGCAGTTCCTTTGGCTTGCTCTGCAATAACTGGATTGTGGGAAAATGGATTTTTTGTCTTTCCTAAAACTGATTTAGATGCAGTTTCTGCAATTGCCAATCCCGTTCCAAGTGAACATACTGCCATCGTAGCTTTCCCTAAGAACATTCTTCTGCTCTGCTTTTGTTGTGTTGACATGTTAATAAATGCGGATTTAGATAATATAAATAAGAGCACCCCCTAATGGGGGTCTTATATAAACATTATTGTTCTAAAGTTATTTCATGGACACGAGTATTTTAGAGGAAATCGGGTTGACAAATTCTGAAATTAAGGTGTATTTGGCGTTATTGGAACTTGGCCAAGCAACAAGAACTCCAATTTATAAGAAGTCAGGGATTGCATCATCAAAAGTTTACGAAACTTTGGAAAAACTTATTAGCAAGGGACTTGTTTCATTCATATTGGAAAATAATGTGAGAATGTATCGGGCAGCATCACCCTACAGGATTGAAGATTATCTTAATGAGAAGAAAGAACGGATAATCAAACAAGAAAAAATTCTAAAGAAACTCGTTCCGCAACTTGAATCATTGAAAGGATTTGAAAGAGAAGAAAGCAATGCTGAGATATATCTTGGATGGAGGGGAATGGAAACAATATACACTAATCTACTCAGAGAGTTAAATTCCGAGGAGGAATATTATATTTTTGGTGCTAGTTTGGGCGAAGATAAATTAAGGGTTAAAAGGTTTTTTATGAAGTTCAATGAAAAAAGTTTGAAAAAGAAGCTTAAGGTAAGAATAATCTTTAATGAAAATGCAAAGGGGAATATACCCAATATTGGAAAATCAAAATTACAAAAAGTAAAATATTTAAAACAAACAACTCCGGCAGAAATAGTTATATATGGCAACAAAACTACTATTGTATTGTTGCAAAAGAAACCATTGTTAATACAAATAACTGGCCAGGAAATCACTGATTCTTTCAAAGCATATTTTGAAATCATGTGGCATGTAGCAAAGGAATGATACTGCGGAAATGCAGTAAAATTGCGTTTTTCCAATTTCCGAGATGTTGCAATCATCTCGGGAAATGAACTGTCTCTTTGTTTATAACTAAGAAAATACGCTAATTCTTTCGGTGAAATGATGTGTGCAAATCCTCAAGGCGTTGTTGGAGAAGAGTATGGTGCATTCCTAAAGGAAATTAAACAAAGAATACTAGCTTCGCAATATACTGCGCTAAGTGTAGTAAATAAGGAACTTATAAATCTATATTGGGATTTAGGTAAAAAAATAGTCGAAAAACAGGAGCAATTGAGGTGGGGAAAGTCCATTGTTGAAACCCTTGCAAAAGACCTTCAAAAAGAATATCCTGGAATAAAGGGTTTCTCTTCGCAAAATCTTTGGTATATACGTCAATTCTACACGAATTATAAAGATAATCAAAAACTCCAACCACTGGTTGGAGAAATAAGCTGGACAAAAAATATAGTTATTTTCTCTAAATGTAAAGATGAACTGGAAAGAGAATTTTACATAAAGATGACCAAAAAGTTCGGTTGGACCAAAAATATCCTGATTCATCAGATTGAAAACAAATCCTACGAAAAGTATCTTCTTAATCAGACGAGCTTCGATGATAATCTGCCTGCAAAATACAAGGATCAGGCCAAACTTGCAGTAAAGGACGAGTATATTTTTGATTTTCTTGAACTTTCTGATAACTATTCTGAAAAGCAATTAGAGGGTGCACTCATTAGCAAGATAAACCGGTTTTTACTAGAGATGGGAGATAATTTTTGTTTTGTCCGAAGCCAATACAGGATTGAAATAGATGATGAAGAGTATTTTATCGATCTTGTGCTATATCACCGAAAATTACGGAGCCTTATAGCAATTGAGCTTAAAGTCGGAAAATTCAAACCAGAGTATGCAGGAAAAATGCAGTTTTATCTTTCAGTGCTGAATGATACGGTAAAAATGGATAATGAAAATTCTTCTATAGGAATAATTATTTGCAAGGAAAAGAATAGGACGGTAGTGGAATACGCGCTTAAAGATGTAAGGAAACCGATTGGAATTGCCACATACAAAATCACTTCTTCTCTTCCAACTGCATTATCTAAATATCTACCTTCAAAAAAGAAAATCGTGGAACGATTGGAAGTGCTGGAATGATTCTATGAAAACAGGTTCCATCGATCTTCCCCTGCACCCGGGTAAATGCCCTGCCTGGCTTTTCAAACGGATGAGGCCGCTTACCAAGGCAATTGGAGAATTGATAATTGATGAATACGGAACAATAGAACTGCTGAAACGCATTGCTGATCCGATGTTCTTCCAATCACTTTCATGTGCTATTGGTTTCGATTGGCATAGTTCTGGCACTACCACGACCACTTGTGGTGCACTGAAAGAAGCGCTTGTTGAAAGTATGGGGGTCGTTGCATGCGGTGGAAAGGGGAAAACCTCCAGAAAAACACCTTCAGAAATAGAAAAACATTCCGATTATTTTAATCTTTCCGAAGCCAAGAGAAAAGCATTACTTGAAGCAACCCGCATGACTGCAAAGGTTGATTCGTCCTGTGTTCAGGATGGTTATAATCTTTACCATCATTCTTTTCTGTTTGATGAAAAAGGCAATTGGACAGTGGTGCAGCAGGGAATGAACCATGCAAACAGATATGCGCGGCGTTATCATTGGTTCAACACTGATAATTTTGTTGATGGACCTCCAGAAGATATTGCAGGAATGAAAAAAGAGGAAAATGGCAATGTGCTTAATCTTGTGAGTGTCGAAGCCCAAGACACAAGACTCAAGACTGTGGAACTTGTGCAGGACAATCCAAACAGATTGCGAAAATACTTTACAGGGCAGACAACCCTCCTGGACACAAGACTCGAAACTCAAGACATCCTTTCTCTGCCAGAATGTCATGAAATTCTCAAATGTGATTTAAGCAAAAAAGACTGGCGGCTGCTGCATGATGCCTACGAATTACAGCCAAATAATTATGAGGAGCTTATTTCGCTTAAGGGAATGGGAAAGAAAAAACTTCGTGCACTCGCACTTGTAAGCAAGCTTATCTATGGAAGCAAGCTTGATTGGAAAGACCCGGTTAAATATTCGTTTGCACATGGTGGAAAAGACGGCATACCTTATCCTGTTGACAGGCCTTCTTATGATCATACGATAAAATTTCTGAAAGAAGTGATTGGTGGTTCCGCGCTTGAAAGCGAGGAAAAGAAAAAGGCTTTGGAGAGGTTATCTGACTTTTTTTAGATTATATATTCCAATACCCAGTTTCTTCTTTTCTTTCAATTCATTTACAATATACTCCACAAGAATTTTCTTTATTCGTTCGTATTCTGCCTTTCCTACAACTACATTTCCCACTGCATACTGTAAATTCTTTGCATTAAAACAGAACAGGCAATCCCGCAGACCTTCTGAGTTATGGCAGAACATTGAATCCATGCAATCCGTACATCCGTCCATCTCAAAACAACGTGTCAGTTTCGCAGAATGATATATATGAATACAAAAGCTCGAGTATGGGCTATGGAAGCTTCCGAATGTGTATTGGCATTGTATTACTGAACTACAATATGCCACGTTTTTTATTCCATGAAACGCATCGTCGCAATAATAAATGTTTTGTCCTGCACCACCCCCCGAGCTGTTTTCCACATTTCGGTAGTTGCCATACCTGAAATTTCCTATATAATACGCGACTGGTTTCAGTATTTTTTTCATCTTTTTTAGTTCGATATCATTCAATTCATTTGAATTGAAAGGTGTTGTTATCTTGTCTGATTCATCAAAAGAAACTATCCGTGATTTATCAAAACCTTGATTCATGAGAATCGGCGGTGGGGTTATCCAGACCTCTTTTCCGGTTATCGCGGATTTTACCGGTGATGGCAGCGGAACACCTGTTTTCATCCATTCTTCAATCTCCTTCAGGCTGCCAGTTTCCATGCCAAAAAGTATTCTGCAGGTTTCCCTGTAGGCATCATCAACTTCCTTAAGCATCCAGACCACCTTTTTTCATTAAGTTTACAATGCCGAAATCCAGCCGCTTGTTTTTCTTTAATTTTTCGACTATTTCGTCAATTAATTTCTTTTTCAGTTCAGCATATTTTTGTTTATCCAGTA
>CAZLMI010000029.1:0-9087 GCA_964560865.1 Microcaldota archaeon | reverse complement strand
ATACGCTTTGGCAAGCTCTACTGGATCAGCAACATCACGAAGATTCAGGAAATTAATTCCTTTAACTACCCGACCATTTTTCACATCCAAACAGGGAATAATACGTTTGGTAAGCATTCATATCACCATTGATTTTAGTTTTCCCTCAAGAAATGCCCTTCCGACAATCGCACCATAAATCCCGATTTCAGCAAGCGCTTTCAAATCCTTTTCATCTCTTATGCCTCCTGCGGCAATTATTTTTCCATTGTATTTTTGTTTGAGTGATTGCAATAATCCAATGTTGGGGCCTTCGAATGTACCATCCCGTGAGGTATCAGTAACTACAATTTCTTCCAAACCATTTACAACTTCCTCAAACTTAAGCTCGCTTTCTTTTGTCCACCCGGCATAGGCAAGATTGTTGTTCTTGAAATCAAACGAACCAACCAAACGACCGGCGTATTTCTTCTTAAGCGTATTTGCCAGTTTTTGGTCTTTCAGAAGCAATGTACTAACCACTACTTTTTTTACTCCAAGCGCAAGCAGTTCTTTTATTTTTTCCTCGCTTCGTATCCCTCCGCCAACCTGGACTGGAAAATGTTTTGCAATCTTTGCAATTATTGGGAGATTCTTCATTTCACCAGTAAATGCCCCGTCCAAATCAACGATATGAAGAATTTTTGCGCCCTTGGAAACGTATTCTTCTGCAAGTGCAAGCGGCTCTTTGTCGTATTCTATGACCTGCGTCCGCTCACCTTTGATCAAGCGAACGCATTTTCCACCCATCAGGTCTATTGCAGGAATTAAAAGCATGGCAGTCACTTCCGCACTTCCCTGATAAAATTTTCCAGTATCTGCAAGCCATCCTTCCCGCTTTTCTCAGGGTGAAACTGAGTTGCATAAACATTGTCTTTCCAGAATGCAGATGCAAATTTTAGCCCGTATTCCGTGGTTGCACTGATGATTGACTTGTCGGATGGCTCGCAGTAATAAGAATGGACAAAATACGCATATGGCTCTTTCAAACCGTCAAACAACGGGCAGTTTGTTTTTTCAACACTTACCTTGTTCCATCCGATTTGCGGAACAGGTAACGAACCGGCAAAACGTTTTGCCTTTCCTTTTACAATTCCCAGTCCGCTGATTCCACTGCTCTCCTCGCTTTCCTCAAGCAACAACTGCATGCCCAGGCAAATTCCAATAAACGGAAGCCTGGTTTCAGCAATCAGCTGTTGCAGTTCGGATGCATTCTTTCCAAGATTTTTCATTGCAGCACCGAATGAACCCACCCCTGGAAAAATAAGCGCATCTGCTTTTTTCCAGACAGCAGAACTGCTACTAATTATTGGTTGGATTCCAAGCTTACGCAAGGCATTTTGTACATTTACTGCATTACCTGCACCGTAGTCTATTATCACGATGGCCATCTGGCTCACTCCACAACCCTGGACATGTTCATTACCAAAATATCCTTTCCACCGGCTTTCTTGAGCTTGCGGATGGTTTCTATGAGCGCACCCTTATCCACCACACTGTGGACAGAATATTCCTCTTTTTTTGCAAGCTGGAGCACTGTCGGACTTTCCATGCAAGGCATAACCTTCACAACACGATCAAGCGACTCTTTGCTCGTAACATTCAGCATGATATAACATTTGGTTTCGGCTGTAATTACGCTTTCCATTGCAATTTTAAGGGAATCGATTTCAGCCTCTTTTTCCTTAAGGCTTTTTGGATTCGATATAAGGGAGATTGATGATTCCATGATTATATCCACTACACGCAGATTGTTTGCTGCAAGCGTGCTTCCAGTGCTTACCTGATCCACAATAAGCTCTGCTATGCCCAAATAAGGCGCAATTTCCGTTGCTCCGGCAATCTTTACTATTTTTGCCTTGACCCTGCGTTTGCTGAAATAGCTCTCGCTGATTGCAGGAAGCTTTGTTGCAACCAGCATGCCATTGTAATAATCCGCCGGAATTTTGATTTTAGAGCGGTCTGGCACAGCTACAACTACTTTACAATTGCCAAAATTAAGGCGTAACAAATTTACAACTTCAGATTGGCTTTCTGCAATCATATCCTCGCCGGTTATGCCAATATCCGCAGCACCGCGTTCCACATATAGCGGAATGTCGGCAGCACGTGCATACACGATTTGTATGTTTGGATTGGTTGTATTGCCGTAAAGCTTTCTGCCATTCTCAGGAAGCCCTAACCCGATTTTTTCCATTAACTTAAGGATATCCTTTGAAATCCTTCCTTTGTTTGGTAATGCTAAACGTATCATAGTTTCACCTCGAAATATTATATCACTCCTTTTGTACTCGGCACCCCGTTTTGCCTTTGGTCATTCTCAACAGCCATGCGCAATGCTTTTCCGAATGCCTTGAATGTTGCTTCCACCTCGTGATGGCTATTGCCTGCACGCGTTAGCCGTATTGCAATGTTTGCCTTCATGTTCTCGGCAAGTGCCATGAAAAACTCGCGCACATCCTCGGAGGCAAAACTGCTGTTTTCCTTTTCTGTTCCTATTCCTACGACATCGGCACTGTATTTGAGCGGGTTCCCGTTCCTGTCTTCAAATACCAACCGCCCACGTCCAGACAAATCGATAATTGCTTCTGATATTGCATCGTCCATCATATAGCGGAATTCATAGAAACCAGCGCGGTTTATACCTTTTTTATCACCGAGTGCTTTGGCAACTGCAAGCCCCAACACAATACCAACATCTTCTATTGTGTGGTGCGTGCCGGTTTTCAGATCTCCTTTTGCAGTAATTTTCATGTCAATCATGGAATATTTAGAAAGCGCAGTGAGCATGTGGTCAAAGAAACCAATGCCAGTGGAAACACCTGCTTTCCCGGTTCCGTCAAGGTTTATTTGAACTGTTATATCTGTTTCACCAGTTTTTCGTTTTTCAGTTGCAATTCTCATTCATAACACCTTCAGGATATCATTTACATTTTTTAGCACGACATCTGCCTCCTGCAGCCCTTTTACAACAGAGGCAAATTTCATTTTCGCAGCCTTTGCAGCAAGCTGGTCATTGACTGTATCCCCGACATAAAGCGCTGCACGGCAACCCATCTTTTCTTTTGCAAGAAGCAATGGTTTCGGGGATGGCTTCTCTTCGTTACAGTCTTCCTGTGCAATTATGCAACTTTCAGCGAAAAATTCCGGAATAAACCCGCGCAACACGTACAATGCTTCTTCCCTTGGCCGGCTTGTAACAATACCTAAATTGTAATTTTGGGTTTTGAGCCAACGCAGTGTTTCAAGCGTTATAAGCATTTTTTCCTTGTCCCTTAATCCACCAAGGTAAAGCTCCTGGAATTTTTGTTTTGCTTTCTGGTAAACAGGCGATTTCCTGCCAATTGTCTTCATTCCTTCCCGGGTTTTTATCCCAGTAATTAACGCATAGGTCACATCCCAGTCATTGTTCGAATTCGGCAGTTTCTTAACTTCAGCAACATCAGCATCACTAAAATTCCTGCCAGTCATTGCGTTTGCAGTTTGCTTTATTGCCTCGCAGTAGGATTGTGAAACATCAACAAGGACACCGTCAATATCGAAAATTAGACCATCCGGATAATCTGCAAATACTGCAAGCAGTTTGTCGTTTTCTTTTTTTGTGCGAATGGTTATGCGAAGGCAATTTTCACATCCTTTTTTTCTGCTAAGATTCCTGATGATATATCCTTTTTCAAGTGCTTTCTGGAAAAGCCGGTCTGCATCTGAAATGCTTCCTGCCTTAAACAAAAGGAAATTACAGTAAGATGGAAAAACCCTGAAACCAAGAAGCTCAAGTTGAAATCTGATTCGCTCTCGTTCTGCCGTCAGGACATCAACTGTTTTAGGCACTATTGAAGGATTAGATAATGCACCAACCGCAAGTTTTTCAGAAATTATGCTTATACTCACCGGCAAACGAACATTGTTCATCGCAGCAGCCAGTTCTTCTGAACAAATGGCATAACCAATGCGAGCACCTGCAAGTGCAAATGCCTTGGAAAGGGTACGTATGATAATTAAATTTTTGTATTTTGAAAGCAAAACTGCGGCAGTCTGGCCACAGAATTCAAAATAAGCCTCATCAACAACAACCGGGCCTGCAAAACTTTTCAGCAGTTCTTCTATTTGGGTATTTGGAATAAGGGAACCGTCAGGATTATTCGGATTGCATATAAAAATTATTTTTGCATTGTTTTCTTTTGCTATAAATGCCAATTTCTTAACATCAACTGAAAAATCTGCTTCACGCTGAACTTCAATTACAGCCCCGCCGGAAATTTGAATGCATACCCGATACATTGAATAAGTTGGAGAAGAGATTACCGCAATATCGCCAGAATCAATAAAGACCTTAGTTATCACATCGATTATTTCATCTGCGCCAGCACCCACAACAATTTGTTTTTTCGGAAAGCGAGTATAACCTGCCAACGCACCAATCAAGGAATCATACGCTGGATCAGGATACTCGTTTATCCGGACTTTGATTGAAAGCTGTTTTTGTGGCACAGTATTCTGATCAAACCGGATTATGCCTGACAGTGGAAGATTATATTTTTCAGCAATTTGCCTGGTTGATAATTCCCAGGAATAAGGATTTAATGAATTCATGCACTTCCTGAAATATTCTTTCATTCCCTTACACCCCTCAATCGTGCCGCATTCGCGTGTGCTTCCAAACCTTCAATTTCAGCGAATGCAACAGTTGCATCGGCAAGCGTTCGTTGTTCTACATCGGTCATGTACTCAACATACGTCCGGACAATGAAATCATAAACAGATAATCCGGAAAGGAATCTTGCAGTTCCGCCTGTGGGCAATATGTGATTGCCACCACTCATCCCATAATCCGCAAATGCCTCGCAGGTATTCACGAAGATAGCACCAGCACAGGCAAGGTCTCGAGTTATAGATTTTGAGTTTTGGACCAGGACTTCCAGGTGTTCTGGAGCATAGCCATTTGCCAGGGCAATTGCCTCTTCCAGACTGCTCACAAGTACAATTGCGCCATAATCCAGCAATGAGCGTCTTGCAATATCTTGCGTCCTGAGTCTTGAAAGCTGTTTTTCAAGTTCTGAGCGCACGCCTTCTGCCAACGCCCTGGAATCCGTCAGCAGTATTGCCGGTGAATTTATTCCGTGTTCTGCCTGTGCAAGCATGTCCGCTGCAACGTAATCTGCCTGTGCAAACTTATCCGCAATAATCATCACCTCGGAAGGCCCGGCCATCATATCAATCTTAACCAAACCGCGCGAGGAAACAATCTGCTTTGCAACTGCAGCATAAACATTGCCCGGACCGCAGACCATATCTACTTTTTGCATTATGCCCGGCAGGCCATAAGCCATTGAAGCAATTGCCTGTGCGCCACCAATCTGGTAGATGCCGGTTATTCCGAGCTTTTTTGCAACATAGTGTATGGCAGGCGAAATGCCATTTTTCTGCGGAGGAGTACAGACAATAATCTCCTTGACCCCTGCTGCCCGTGCAGTAACTCCGGCCATAAGTAAAGAGGATGGAAGTGGAGCAACCCCGCCGGGCACATAAATACCAACGCGTTCAATTGCCCGTGGTTTCAAAATAACGTAACCGTCACCTACATCGGTTTTTGTTTCTGCAAGCGCTTTTTCTGCAATTGCTTTTTGAACAGAATAAACGCGTTTGTATGCCTCGTCTATTGCTTTTTTTTGTTTAGCAGAAAGGGAAACTGTATCTGGAACGGTCAAACGTATGTTTTGTGCATTCAGTTCGAATTTATCAAATTTCCCGGCATACCCAACAACTGCCATGAGACCGTTTTTTGCAATATCATCAACAATTGCTTCAGTACGCTGGAAAACTTCTTTTGGAATCCCAGTGCGTTCCTGCTTCCTGAACTGGCTTGCGCTGATAATTTTAATCATTTTTTTGCACCCTGTTTGACCTAATGATGGAAACGGACAGCTTTAAAACTAGCGGATTTGCAGCATTCTTTTTTATTCCTGTGAAGTAAATCCCTTTCCATCCGTTTCACCGTTTTTTAATTTTTATTTCTGATTTATTCTAATTTTATTCCCACTTTATTCCCACCATTAATAGGATTGAAACATTTTATAAAGGTGCGTTTTTATTGGAAAATACCAAAACAATAAAATACCAGAAAACAATCCCGACAACAAACAAAGAAGGCCCAAAAGTTTTGTACTTCGTCCTTCTATGGGAAAGTAAAGGGGGTTCCTCAATGGGATTGATGTATGACAGTTATATGGAAAAAGTTGATGCAACGAAATAAGTTTAGATTTTATCTACTCTCACTGAATCCGCGCCATGTTTTATAAGTAGTTTCTTCAGTTTTCCAAAATCCGTTTTCGTATCCTTCATGCTGCAAAGCACACGCCACACCGCACCCTTTGTCCTGAGAGTGGAATGGGATTCTGTTGCAATCAGATCAACGCCGTTTTCAAACAGCACGACGGCAAGCTTTGCAAGCGTGCCAGGAGCATCGCCCATTCCGATGGTTAACTGATAAACTGAAGATTCCGAATATTGGCTAAGGATTATCGATTTGTTTTTTTCATCCAAAGAAACAAAAACTGGGTCTCCTTCGCGCAGGCTGATTGCTTCCCGAAAGGCCTTTGGAATTACTGCCCGGCCTTTTGAATCAAGGGTTGTTTTTTCCACTTTCATGGATAGTTTAAAAACAGCAAAATAGTTAAGTATTGCTCTGCCACACACCCCATGCTTTTTTTGGAGTGCCATCACTGTGCTTCAAACCAAGGCTGCACATATATTCCGTAAATGGAACCATGAATGACGCGTCGTTTTCAAGCCAGGGCATTTCAGTCATAAAGCTCTTTGCACTTTCTGTACAGTTCTTTCCATCATGTATGCCCCACCATTTCACGAATTCAGCATCAGTGGAATTTATGAATGTGAAGTACTCGCGTACAAATTCCGCCTGCTTTTCCTCGCTTGAATTAAGACGCGCAGAGCTACTCCACCCGGTTTCAAGTATTGCATAGGACTTGCCCGGCACAATATCCCGCACTCCATTTAGATAAGAAACACCACGCGAGATATTGTCAAAAACAAATGCACCAGTATAACCGTAACTAGTATATGCAATCAAATCCGCTTCCGGTGCGAGTGTTTTTGCAATGTCGGTTGCGTTGTGCGTAAGCGCATCGTGATAAGTGACGACAAAACCGAATTTCGTGGTGGGGTTTGCCTGCTTCACCTTTTCCCGGGTAACATGCAAAATTTCTTTGAAAGCAGGAATCTTGTCCCTGTGATTGTAAAGATAATCGTCAACTTCTCCCCCGACAAAATAATAATCCGGCTTGTAGCGTTTCACGAATTCCGCGGAGAAATCCGCAAAATCATCCTTGAATCCAGGATCATCGAATGATTTGTAACCCCTGGGATACTCGGGAAGCACGGTTGTATGTATCACTTCCACCATGGCGGCACTTCTTCCCTCATATGCCAATGGCTCCATCAAATAATCGCTTACTGTCCAATTCCCATCCAGGGTTTTCCAGGAAAGGTACCAGTCAAGCACATCCACACCATTTTCGCGCGCCTCTTTTATTGCGGCTACGATTCCGGAAACATTGTCATTTGAAGGGGTTGGTATCATTGCAAGCTTTGGCATGGTCGTGAGATTTCTTTTGTAACAGGAAGCAGAAGAAAGAACGGACGTGTCTGATGGAAGCGAACCCGAGCACGCGAAAGTAATTGAGTATGTATCATAATTACAATAGAAAACCCGGCTGCGTGCAAGAAACTGCGTGCCATTGGAAGTGAAAGAATAATCCAGATATTCGTTTCCTGTGCCGCCAAATGAACTTCCGAATTGGTTTTCAAGATGATTCTGGAACAGTTTAATGGGCATGTTTGGATATTTGGCAGCTGCAAAAACGCAGCTCCCGTTATTTTTTACCAGGAAATTCGGGTCTGCATTCGCGGCCGTTGGCCAGTTTGGATAGCGAAAAGAAAGGTAAGTATCAGTATAATTCGAGTATGCGAGTTGTTGGGAAACATCTTGTTTTTGAGTGCAGCCTAAAAGCAGTATGCACATCAACAGGACAATTAATTTTTCCATGTTCTGAATTCGAACGAAAACAAATATAATGGTTACAGACATTGATAACAAGAGAAAATGACAATTATAAAAAACGAATACCTGCCAACACGCCAGACCGGAAGTGTCAATGCAACGAGAATCTTCACGACGGGCAAATGTGGCACTGATGATAACCACACTGGGAATGTTCACACTGGCAGTAACATGCAATTATTACGAAAATGGCGGCAAATTTATCGGAGTTTATAATATAGGTGGCAGGCTGGAACGGCATGTCAGACGAAAGATACACGAATGGCAAAAGGAAAAACCTGAACCGGATCGAAATGGATCGGGGGCAACCAAGGCATGGCAAAAGATAGCAACACCAGATACGTTAGGGTATGTCAGACCTCCGGAAACAGAAGAAGAAGTCCGACGAAAAATAGAACAACACAAATTAAGATATAAATCAGGTAAAAAAAGATATAGAATTGAGTATTTACCATGAGAGAACATGATGTTTGACTGAGTAAAAATATTATTTTATCATCAAACTTTCAGCACAATCCAGTTCTTTTAATTTTTTTATAACCCTTGAGCTAAGTTTTCCATCAATAATTACGGTAAGTATAGGATCAGGAAATAAATCCGGATCATCTGTAATTACCTGACGAATATTTACACCGTTATCTGCAAGAACTTTTGTAGCGGCAGCAACAACCCCTTTCTTTTTCGGGTCTGCACGTATTTCAATGACATCAAAACCAAGTTCCTTGGCAGCGTTTCCAATGAATGCACGTGGTTCGAGCCTGTAAAATATTTGTAGGAGTTTGTCATTTTCTGCAATTGCCTTGGCAGTTTCAATCACAACCCTTCGATCAACTCTGAGTGCCCTGCCGATCTTTGCAGGCGGTAATTCAATACTGCCAACGTAAATCTTTCCTTTTCCATCTACTTTCAAACCCAATCGCAAAAATTCAATGGCAACCAGTTTGCGACAACGGGCATTCTCAAAGAATTTTTCCAGTATTCCAAGCATA
>CAZLMI010000028.1:1971-9109 GCA_964560865.1 Microcaldota archaeon | reverse complement strand
AAAAAAGTGTAACCTATTGCACCATAGTTGTTGGTATCGGTAATGGAAAATTTGACCATCGCATTAGCATCACTCATCATACTGCCCTGCTGGGAATCATTAAGCAGAACTACAAATTTGGATGTGTTTGCATCACCAGAATAATTTGTAAATACATAATCACCCAACATGGGTCTTAACGTCAGATTCATTGATTCGTTGGCACCTGCAGACAAGGAAAAATTCTGAATTGCCCCATAATAATGGGTCCCGTTGTCGGCATATGCAACCATAAGGAATTGGGTAGAACCAACTGCAGAAATCGGCAACGTCATATTATAGATACCAGTATCTGCACTTAAATTCAGACCAAGGGTAGTATCGTTAGGCTGGGCATTATCAGAAATGGTCATTCCTCTGCTTTTCGGACCGTAGAATACCGCACCATTTTGCATTGGATAAACCACGATTGTAGAGAAGTTTACTGCAGTAGTATTACCGGATATTGTGAGATTACCAAACACCCAGGTAATGGCAGGAGTAAGATTAAGTGTCAATGTAAAAGCATTATTCGTTGCATCTGTAGACAGATTGGTTGAGTAAATTATCTTGGAATTCGGCATTGAAGTTTCAGAACCACCATGCATATCCTGTGACCTGAAATATTCGAGGGTATAATTTCGGTCTGCAACAAGGTAAAGAGTATAATTGGTAACATTCTGGTTGAAATTGACTGGCATGCCGTATTTTTGGTCCATAAGGTTTGCTCCAAAATTGACATAATCGCCAGTGGAATTTACTGCCCTGACAATTAATTTTGTGGCAGGAACAAGACCTATTGACAGGTTCGTATTTGAAAGGGTGCGCACTGCTGCACTGATTTCTGTAATTGGCATGTCCGGAATCGAATTCGCCATATATAACAATTGGGATGCATTCGAGTCATTGAATTTGTACACCCTTAAAGTATAGCTCATACCGGATTCGTTGTCAAAAGAAACATTGAAATGCCCGGTTGTGTTGGTAAGGCTTGAATTAAGCAGATTCAAAGTGCCCGGCCCCATACCATCATAAGTATAGTTATACACCGAAAAATTTGCCAGATACGCAGCAGATGAATTGTGAGCATAAGTAATCTGACCATCCAAATAAGTTGCAGCAGCAAAACTAAATCCTGCCAGCAAAAGAATTCCCATCATGAAATACAATAATATGTTTCGCATAGATAACGAACCTCGAATTTAATATGACAAACAAAATGAGATTTATAAATGCTTGCCCAAAACTCCGTTTAATAACGAACAAATATACGGGTGGTGGAATATTGGATAAAATGAAGAGATAGTAATATTTATTTTCTTCCTTCCTAATCCAATGTATGCTTCTTACTGAAAAATATGCACCCAGGAAAATGGATGATGTGCTGGGAAACGATGAAGCAAGAATTCGAATAAGGCAGTGGATACTTTCCTGGATTGCAGGAAAAAAACAAATGCCATTATTGGTTTGCGGACCTCCGGGAACAGGAAAAACTGCGCTTGCGTACGCAATGAAGCACGAGTATGACCTGGATATTATAGAAATGAATGCAAGCGAATTAAGAAACAAAGACAGGGTAGAAAAAATAATGCATGGGTCGCTGCTTGCCGGCTCGCTTTTTGGCAATGGAAAAATAATACTTATCGATGATGTAGATTCACTCGCCGGAAGAAAGGATAGTGGAGGATCACTGGCGATTAACCAGATGCTAAAGGAACCTGCATGCCCAATATACCTTACGGCGGGAGATCCATGGGATAAAAAACTTTCAACAATCAGGAATTCATGCGAAACAGTAAATATGAAAAAAGTCGGGAAAGTGACGGTAAGAAAACATCTTGAAAAAATAGCAAAAAAAGAAGGAATTGAAATCAGCGAAGAAAAAATTGCACAGATAACCGAAACCTCTGGCGGGGATGTCCGTGCAGCATTGAATGACCTTCAGGCCAATCATATCGAAGTACGGGACATTGAAAAAGATATATTCAACAGAATACGGGGATTGTTCAAAGCAACAACATATGAAAAGGCAAAAGAAGCAATGGACGGAGATATTGATTATGATTTATTGAAATTGTGGATTGACGAAAATATACCTTACGAATATGAAAAAGCAGAGGATGTTGACCGGGCATATCGGATGCTGGCACGTGCCGATGTCTTTGATGGAAGAGTAAAACAAAGCAGATGGCAGCTTATGAGATATTCCATTGCAATTGCAACTGCCGGGGTTGCGCTTGCAAAGGAAAAACAGTATTACAAATTTACAAAATATATGTTCCCGGGATATTTACGAAGCATGGGGGCAAGCAAGGAAAAACGGGCAATGCTCAAAGAGCTCGGAAAGAAGATTGGTGAAAAAACACATTGCAACAAAAAAGAAGCCTTGGAATACCTCCCGCTGCTAAAAGAAGCTGCAAAGGAAAACCAGGAAAAAGTGGTTAATTTTTATAATCTTGATGAAAAGGAACTTGCATATATCCTTGGGACAAGCGTGCAGAAATCTAGAAAAAAAGAAAAAGAAGAATGAAATAAATCGATTACGTTTTCCGAATCAACATAAACCAATAATCACATTTGCGGTTCTGTAGGTTCAGCTGGTTTTGGTTTTTGTTTTTTTGCCATGTATGCCACACTCCAATCTGCCATAGGCGCTGCGCGCAATTACGCCATGCTTTGGGCAATGCCCGCTCAGCAGATTCAGTAAAAACACAACAAATCTGCTTAAAAACAGATTTTTTAACCTCGAAAGAAAAGCAACGCCTGGATTAAGACGTAGTTGAACGGTTGCTAAAAAATGGGCACTTAAAAACTTTCATTGTAACATATCAAAACTCAAAGAAAATCACTCATTTTGGTTTGTTCCGGCTTTGATTTGGAGCCTTTGGATGGAATTGCGGGGTGGGTTTTTTGAGCCCTGGCAATCAGATTGTCATCACTGCCTGAAGACATTTCTTTTTTTACCGGCTTTTTGCCAGTAACGGATTTTTTATCTGTAATTCCAACTCCCGAATGCACTGGTTTCCCTGAAATCTGTTCGCTCATCTTTTTGAGAATTGCTTTCATCTGTTTTTCTTTCCGGTAGGAAGCATGAAAATAGTATTCGTCCCGCGTGCCGCGCGTCATGAGAACATAAACCGAACCTTTCTTGAGCCTGGCAGCCCTTCCACGGCGCTGGATGCTCCTTATTTCACTTGGAATTGGCTCATAAAAGATTACAGAATCAACTGCAGGAATATCAAGACCCTCTTCACCAATGCTTGAACAAACCATTATGTCGAACTTTTCACTCCTGAAATCATCAATAGTCTGCTCCTGTATTTTTCTTGTGACGCCGTCTTTTTTCCCTACAAACTGTTTTGCCCGAAAACCAGCAGTTTCAAGCACTTCTACGATTTTTTTTATCTGGTCACGATACTGGGCAAAAACAATCAGCTTCTGACCTTTCAACTCGGAGATAATTTCGACAAGCTTCAGAAGTTTCGGATGGTCGGTTTCGCCTTCGCACAATTTGACTATTTTATGCAACCCGGGTTCATGCAACAAAAGATTTGCAGACTTGCTCTCTTTTTCTTTCAGTTTTTCAATATATTTTCGTAATGGATAAATGCCCTGGGTTTCCAAAAGCTCGAGCATGTGCAAAATATGAAGAAGCACGGAGTACTGAATGATTAAAGGATACTTCATTGGATGGTTTATTGCAAGGATTCTTTTTCTCAGTTCCATGAACCTTCCCTTGTGCTTTATTGGCGGCGGAAACCCCATTTCAGTAAGCTTTTGTGCATACCTTCCCGCCATTTCATCCAATTCCACCTTAATCGAACGTAGCTGCGGAGTAAGGTCAACCGGAATCCATTTGAAATCGCTCTTCTGCACATATTGCGCAACATCTGGATCTTCGTGGGTCCGAACCTCAATATTTGTTATGAACAGATTATCCAAAACTTCCCTGATTCGCTCTTTCTTCCCGCCCGGTGATGCGGTCAGACCGACAAACAATGCTCCTTTTGTATTTTGTGCAATCTGGGTGTAAGCATAATCGCCAATTGTGCGGTGGCATTCATCGTAGATGACAAGTGCAAAATCCCCCTGGATACGACCGTATTCAAGATCGTTTCGAATAGTTTGTGGTGTAGATATGATTATTGGTTTCGAATACTCTGCAGTGCGTTTTGCAGGTTGCATTTCACCAGTAACCAGAGTAATTTGGCTCTCTGGCAGTTCAAGCACTTCGGCAATTGATTTTGAATGCTGCCGGGCAAGCGGCTTGGTTGGAGTAAGCAGCAGACACCTGCCTTTTGACATCATTTCCTTTATGAGCATGACTGCAATAAGGGTTTTGCCAAGACCAGTGGGAAGCACAACTAGTGTGTTTCCATTCTGCATGACTGAATTGAAAATTGCAAGCTGATATTGGCGCGGGGTCAGTTTCACGAACATAATTTATGAGAATGGATTTTTAACGCATCTGATTAAATTTCCTGACTGGTCCCTGATACCCATTCAGATAATCGATAAACACCTGATCAAAAACGCATGGCAAATCCGGTTCATGTTTCAATTGTTCCCGAAACATGCTTGACTGTGAAAAATAATGTTGCGGATATGCAAACGATTTAGAACCGTCATTCAAAAAGTCCACAGGACTTGGAGTTCGCATAGTAAAAATAGCGTAAACGTCCCTGAACATTTCATGAAATGGATAATGTTCCATACTATAATAATTAGGATTTGCGTATACCCATGTTTTTAGTACAATGGTGTAAATTGCGGCGAGATAGCCCGCAGCTTCATTGTAAAAAGATTCATCGTCTTTTGGCAACCACAATGCCACATTTCCAAAAGTAGTGCGCATGTCAAGCGAATCAATTTCAAAAACCACCATTTTCCCATCTGAAACATGATAATTGGCAGTCATATGATTGAAGCCAAAACCAAAATTAAGAAGTGTGATAATACCCTGCCGATTTATTCGATCACTATGTAACAATCCGGACTCGAATCGCTCTTCGTTTTCACGAATTGCCAAACCCGTGGATTTATCCGGTGCTGAATAAAATCTTTTCATTGCACTGCACCTTCTTGCAATAACACCCGTTTCATCAGGCACATATTCAGAATATATTGCAGCATATTTCTTTCCGTGTTTCCTGTAAAATCTTAATTCTTTTACATTAACCACATGCTCGGCAGAGAACCTGTGAGCCAGCCCAAGAGAGAGAAATTTAAGAAGATGATAGCTCATCAAAGAGGATGGAAAACCGTGTGCCCGATTAGTAAACAACTCAAAACTCGCATCCTGTCCGGTTGCTTTGAGAGGCCCAAGCTCCTGCACTCTTTCAACCAAACCCTCGTGCGTACCAGAAGTAATTCTACGAACCAGGGCTTCATCACCCCGGCATATTTCTTTCCGTTTGCCTGGGGGAGGTTGCTGATAGCGGATTTGAAGCTTTTTCATGTTATTAGTTATGGATGAAAAAGAATATAAATCATGGGTCAGTGTAAGTCATACAATATATATTTAAATATGCTTTGAATATATAAATATATGTGATTGAAATGGGCAATGTTTACATCTCGCTGGATAAAGAATATGAAGAACTCCTGCGCAGGCTGGCAAAGGAAAGGCATGGAACAAAGAAAGGGGCAATAAGCGAAACCGTGGAAGACGCACTTGACCAGCTAAAGGAAAGGGAAGAAAAAGAATCCTTAAGAAAAAAGTTTTTTGACACTATAGAAAAGGGAATTAACCTTGGTTTCAAAGGAAAACTTTATACCCGGAGAAGTGAGTTGTATGACTAAGGTACTTATTGATACGACAGTGTTGGTTTACGCCTTTGATAACAGTGATGGTGAAAAGCATGAAAAAGCAGGGAAAATCCTGACTGAACTGGAAGCAAGTGGAAATGGCATTCTCAGCATCCAGAACATCGTCGAATTCGCAAGAGTGCTGACTGAAAAATCCAGACTGCCACAAAATCCAAACATGGTACGTTCTTATATATTGCAACTCAAAAAACTATTTGAAGTAAAATATTATAATGAAAATACAGTTGCAGAAGCATTGCATCTCTCATCAGTTTATGGAATCCATTTTTTTGATGCACTGATAGCTGCCACAATGGAAGAAAATTTCATATATGAAATAGCAACTGAAAATGAAAACGATTTCAGGAAAATAACCAATTTGAAGATCACAAATCCTTTCAAATAACTTCATAGAGCATTTTTTCCCATTTTTCGGAAACTTTTATATGATTTTGTCCGAAATCTCGGAAAGATTAAAAGAAAGCAAGGCATATTAGCTGTTTATCATCCAAAACCATTGTTTGTCCTGCAATGCCCCTAAGTTGTTTTCTGCTTTTTGAAGGACCACCTATTTCAATTACTATCTTTTCCTTTCCTTTTTCTATAATATAATCTGGATTGTGTTTCCTGCCCTTGATTGTTCTTACGGACCAGCCACGATTCAATAATGAGAAAACTGCCAACTCTTCACGCAACGCACCTAGATTGGCTTCTACCCCCAAGGTATGGCAAATTGCTTTTCTCAATAATGGATGGGAGAACATAAGCTTTGGGTCTCCCCTCACCATTTTTGCACCTTGCCCCGCAGGTCGTATCAAACGCAATATTTTCATCGATTCCATAAGCCCGACTATTTCGTACGTTTTGTGTTTTGTAAGACCTAGTGTAGAGGAAAGACTGTTAATGCTGAATTCACCCAAAGAAGCTGATGCAAGAAAAACCAATAACCGTTCCATCCCACTTACCATCTCGCCATCAACCCTGGCAAAGAACACTGCATCTTCGCGTATTGACTTTCTTATACTGTTGTAAATTGCAGGAAGAATTTTTTCCTTATAAGAAAAATAAGCAGGAAACGCACCCCCATTCATGTAAACATTGTATGCTTCATAAAGCCAGTTTTCTTTTGCAAGAAAACGAATTGTTTCGTCCTGCGTTCTCCAGGATTCGTTACTTGGGATTTCCCTTCCGGAGAGATAAGCAAATTCACGAAGGGAAAGTGGATTGGCTTCCAGTAATTCATACCTTCGTTCAGGCTCAAGCGCAAGCGGTGCGCTGCCGGAAAGTACAATAGAAACATTGGAAAATTCAT
>CAZLMI010000028.1:0-1961 GCA_964560865.1 Microcaldota archaeon | reverse complement strand
CAAAAGAAGGGTGTAGCCTGATTTAACAAAAGCTTCGCTGACTTCATAAAGCGAATGTTCTGTCACTGCAGGGTGATCCATGGAAAAATAGATTGCTTTTTCATTCATGAGCTGGAGAAGCGCGGTTGTTTTTCCGACACCACGAAATCCCCGGAGCACTTTTATCCTTGGCTCATCCGGGGTTATCTTATTTAGAAAATAACGTGCCTTGTAACCTTCAGTATTCTTCAGAAGACCAAAAGCGACTTCTTTTATTTTTGAAAGATTAATCATACTAAGACTATAGCTGGTAATATTTATAAAGTTTCCCATTTTTCGGAAACTTTTATATGATTTTGTCCGAAATCTCGGAAAGATTAGAGAAAAACAGACTGGGATTCCGCAAATTTAAATAACCCAAAATTGCGTGTAGCAAGGCTTATGTATCGAATGTTCAGGGTAAACCCAGACTTCGAAGAAGACGACTGGAATCCACGAATGGGTTGGGAAATAAACGAACACCTGAGAGAGAAATTGCAACTGACAGAAGAACAAACCAGAGATTTGGAATCAAAGTGACCGAAGAGCACCCAAAGCAAACTCATGAGATACACCTCATTCGGTCACTATTTCCCATGTTGGGGTTGATACCCCGCTGCTCATTAGGAACGACACCTCGCGAACGGTTCGCCGTTCGCTCCGGTGCAACGACCCAACATGGTAATGGAAAACGCCGCCAGCTGTACCTGTTGAAAGAAGAATAACATTGGGTAACTGAAACAATAAACCCTCTTACTCCAGTTCATCCAAAGCTTCTTTCAAATCCACTTTCAGCTCATGCTCAACAAGAGGCTTGTCTTTTATTTGCGGCAGAGTATCCTCATAAGTCGGTTTGTCTTCCTTGTAAAACAAGCCAATCGGGAGTCTCTTGTAATCCGTTGCTGACTCTTCCAGTGCTTTTTTCATTGCTGCTTCCTTGTCCTTCGGATTGTGGCTTTCAGTTTCGAGCTTGTAAACCCTTTGCTGGAACCACTGGTAAGTATTGATTTTATTGAATGTAACACATGGCTGGAAAATATCAATAAATGCAAACCCCTTATGACTAATTGCACCTTTTATCAGCTCTTTCAGATGAACCATGTCACCGGCATAGCCACGGGCAATATAAGTTGCGCCACCAAGAATGGCATATGCAATCGGATTGAAAGGGGTTTCAACAACACCCCAGGGAGTTGTTTTTGTCTTCATGCCAAGAGAACTTGTTGGCGAAGCTTGTCCCGTAGTAAGCCCATAAATCTGATTGTTATGGACAAGATAGGTAATATCATAATTACGTCTCATAATGTGCACAAAATGCTGCACACCAATTCCGTAACCATCGCCATCACCACCCTCGGCAATAACAGTAAGATTATGATTTGCAAGCTTTACTGCAGACGCAACCGGCAATGACCTGCCATGCAACCCTTCAAAACCATAGGTATTCACATAATGCGGAGCCTTTCCTGAACAACCGATACCGGAACAGATTACGGTCTGGTGCTGTGGAATCTGAAGGTCAGCAAGAGCATTCTTGACTGCAGTATTTATTGCAAAATCACCGCAGCCTGGGCACCATTGTATCTTTTCCTTGACATCAAAATCTTTTACAGTAACCATAATAATCACCTACAAACCGTACCTTTGGGTATTGTAATATTCATAGTCCTTTTCGACTATCCGAATCTCATAATCTCCTTTGTATTTGCTTTTAGCAAGCTTTTTCACTTCATCTGCAATCTGCAATGCGAAAAACTGCCTGCCGTCATATTTCAGCAAAAGGAAATCCGGCTTCACATCTGCAAATTCCTTTAGCATGCCTGCAAACAAGCCAGTGGAATTGTTCTCAATAAGAATGGTTTTTTTGCATTTTTTGAACAAAGACTGCACAAACTTTTCATCCAATGGATAAAGACAGGTAAAATGCAAAAGGTTTGCATTAA
>CAZLMI010000027.1:1066-9128 GCA_964560865.1 Microcaldota archaeon | reverse complement strand
GCAACACCAATGTTACCAATCCCATCTCTTCTTTCCTTCCGTTTCAAAATTCCTTGTTCAGCAATTTTTCTTAGTGTTGCAAGTTCCCCCACAGTATCAATCGTTCCAACAGGTGCCGTCCTGTATGGTCCATTTTCAGCTTTTTCAAGAGCCACTGTTTCAACTGCTTCAAAAACTCCTTTTCGTACTAGTCTTTCCCTCACGGGTTGTCTTTCTTCTGGTGTTCCTACTCCGCTTCTCAATTCTTCCAGTGCAACTGCTGTTCCTGGACTTTTAAAATGATTAATAGCATCAAGAGCAGTCTTAAACTTCTGCCATCTGGTGAATTTTGGTGGTTCTGCTTTCCGCATTGTTCCTTCCTTTCGTCTAACAAGTGCTCCTGTCATAAATACACATTAATATATGAATTGAAACAGTTTAAAAAGATACTACCCACACCTATTTTCACTCATAAATCCGTTCCCACATTTGGGTTGCGAGTTTCCCGTTTCGTGTGTAGCGTTCCACTGTTTTTTCTGCCTTTTTTCTCTGTTCGCGGTGCTCTTTCAGGAAAGCATTCACTTTTTCTATCAGAATCATTTTCATTTCTCCGCTAAGAAGCTTGCCGGATTTATAATTTGTTTCTATTGTCCTGAGTTTCGTGTCATCTGCTTCAAACAGTATTTTCAGCCATTGATAGGCAACATCAACATCAGTATTTCCACCCTTTTTCCTATGCTCTTCTACAGTTGGTTGTCCACCAGAAAATGCATACTTATTCACTTTATTTTTCACTGTCTTTTCATCATCAGTAAGCAATATCGCGGTTTCCACGCCTGCACTTGAACTCATCTTTCCGGTTACGCCTTGTAATGGTGGCAGGAATTTCGAATGCAATGCTGCTGTCTTATAATATCCCAATCCTTCGGCAACATCTCTTTGTATCCTCCAGTAGTTATCCTGATCAATTGCACATGGTATCAAACATCTTTTTTTCTCAAAAAACGTTGGTATTGCCTGATAAGCAGGATACATATGTATTCCTATATTCGTGGAGTCATTAAAACCAAAAACCGCCTTTACAGTGGAGCCGGTTATTTTTCTGGCAGTTTTCATGAGCAATGGATAAACATTCCTTATGTATTCACTATCTTTGAAAATAAACGTCCTTTCAGGGTCAAAACCGACTGCCGCTATATCAAGTATATTCTCTTTTGCTGCTTCCTGCACTCCCTCCCATGTCCTTTCTTTTTTATGAAGGAATCCTTCATCATCCGTTATTTCGATGTAAAGATTGCATTTAAATTTATCCTGTAGCCACTTGGTCATTATCATTGGTACAAGATGCCCTATATGCATCCCTTTGCTTGGTTTTCTTCCAGTGTAAAGAAAGAATCCCTTCCCTTTTTCATGGTCATTGAGAACCCGGTCAAGGTCGCGATGGGAAAAAAAGAAATCCCTTTCCAGCATATGGTGCAGTTTTCCCCCACACACTTTTCTCAACCTTTCCCGCAATGTTTCATCTATTCGTTGAGTTCCGAATTCTTTGATAAGCTTATTATAATCAATTTCTCCACTGACTTCCCAGGGAGTTACTGTGAAATTTTTGGTCATAACCGGAATACGCCGAAAAGAGATTTAAACAGTTAAGTTTTCAGAAAATATCCGTTTTTATCAGTCTTCCGGTGTTTATTTACCCATTTCTTCGTCAAAAGGCGAACCTATAAAAATACATTTGCAGTTTATTTATCCGGTGTGGAATTTGGAGCCTGATTTTAAATACGCTGAAGAAACAATTAAGCGAGGGTCCAAGACGTTTTATTTCGCATCGGGTTTCATGCCCCGGACAATTCGTAATCATTTTTATTCAATTTACTCGTTTTGCAGGCATACTGATAATCTCATTGATGATAATGATGGCAATGTTTCCGGACAACGATTGCTTATCAGTGAATGGAAGGCAAACTTTCTGGATGCGTACCGTACTGGCAAATCAAAAGACAGAATTCTGAATACCTTTGTCCATACCATGAAAAAATTCCGGATTCCTGTTTCTCTTCCACTTGACCTTATCAAAGGCGTGTCTATGGATATCTGGAAAAAATCCTACCAGACATTCAATGAGCTTAAACTTTATTGTTATAGGGTTGCTTCAGTAGTCGGTTTGATGCTCATGCACGTCATGGGCATCCGGAATTTGGCTCAGGCAAAGCCATATGCAATAAAACTCGGTATGGCAATGCAGCTCACCAATATCCTGCGTGATGTTGGAGAGGATGCCAAGATGGGCAGGGTATACTTTCCAAAGGACGAGCTTGCAAAGTTCAATATTAATTTTGACGATATTCTTCATTTACGCAAGGTGACCAACCTGGGTGCCTTTTTGCAATTTCAGATCAACCGGGCAAAAAAGCTCTATTTTGAGGCTTTGGAAGGATTGAAAATGATAAGTCAGGAAATTCGTTTTGTTGTTTCAATGGCAATGCTGCTTTATCGTGAAATCCTTTATGTTATTGAAGAAAATAAGTACGAGGTTTACAATACCCGTGCATATGTCACTACATTTAGAAAGATCCTTCTTGCTCTTCGTGCGGGCATATTCGGAGTGCCTTCCATAGTTACCTGCTGATTTTTACTGAGGGTGTGTTCTGAGGAACTGTAAGCAATAAAAACATTCCATATGTTTCTTTTCCATGCATTCAAATGAATTCTTCATGAAACAGGCAATTTCAAAAGCCCGTAAAGGGATAGCCAAAGGTCAATCTCCATTTGGTGCCTGTATAGTAAAAAATAAAAAAGTAATTGCTCTTGCGCACAATACTGTTTTCAGCACGGTCGATTCCACCGCACATGCGGAAATCAATGCAATCCGGATGGCGTGCCGGAAACTAAAGACAATCGATTTATCCGGTTGCACCATTTATTCCACTACCGAACCCTGTCCAATGTGCTTTGCTGCCATTCACTGGGCGAAAATACGAAAAATCGTTTTTGGTACCAGCATAAGTGATGTGGGGAAGCTTGGTTTTTCAGAAATTTTGCTTACAAACAGGCGATTCAACAGGATTAATGGAAATAAAATGAAAATAACTTCTGGTTTTATGAAAGCCGAATGTGCAGAATTATTGAAGGAATGGAAATTTAAGAAAAACAAGGTTTATTAGTTAATGTTCTCCGCAATCATGTTTATGTCCGCATTTCGGGCAGGTAATTCCGCACATTTTCGGCATTGAGTTTCCGCAGTTGTCACACGACATAAATTCGTCATCCGTGTTATCTTTCCAGTTTTGAGAATTAGGGCCACACAATTCGGATTCTTGCATATCTTCCACCGGCTTAGTGCTTACGCACTAAATAAATATATATCTTTGTTTTAGGAATTCGGAATTGCATATTTGGCGGTAAATTATCGTGCTAAAACGTGCTGAATAATAATTCCCTTTCTTATTTCCCATGGTACGGTCTTGAAGAATTCAATTGTTTCTGTAGTTAATCTAACTAGTTCCAGATCACTTTTAGGCACCCTAAATCCCATTTCCAGCATCTCTCTTACCTTTAACATAATTTTCATCGTGTTTATCCAGTCTAAGGTGTATCTTCCTTCCCCATTTCCACCCTGGAGTTCGCTTATTGTGTTTGCGCCTATTCTTTGATATGTTTTATTCCCAATTTCATTATCTTTAGGATCATAAAGAACCTGTGCGAGCATTGGTACCGTTTCAGACATGTCATCAAAATCTGCACGCCAGACATGGCACATTTCGTGTAAAAATCTTGCTTCAAAATTAATTAACACACTAAGAGATGCGCCCTCTTGTACTACCTCGCGTGCGTCATCTTCAGGAACACTTATCAATGACCCCCCGCCGTTAAGAAATTGCTTTGTTTTAGTTATTTTAAAAAGTATAACTCCGTTATCCCCTTCAAATAATTCGGGTAGTTTTTCAGCTACCTCATCCATGCGACCAATAAGTTTTCTTATTTTATCTACACCAAAATCATCTGGAATTTCTAACAATTCACTTGAGTGAAGTCGTCTTGGAATTGCATATGTTCTTTCTTCAATTGCAAGACAACAATAGTATAACCGTTTAGTTCTTTGATTTTTTGTTCTCCAAGGTATTCGTTTATTTGCTTCTGATTCGTTAAGTACTCTTGGTTTCTTTCTACATTTATGCATACTTTTATTATGTTACAAAAAGTTTAAAAATGGGTATAAATGAAGGTGGGTGCACAACTACAACTGTTTTCTGCTTTGGTCATGCAACAAGTTCGATAAATGAAAAAAAAACCCAAAAAGAAAGAATAAAAAAGAAAAAAAACGAAAAATAAAGAAAATCCTAATCACAAAGTCCTTCAGATGTAACTCTGAAAACACATTCGCCTTCCGGCAGGTTTGGTGAATCAACCAGTCTTGCAATTCTTTTTTCATCTTTGCCTTTTCTGAGATACAATCTGTAGGTTGAATTATGTGCAACAAAGCCATTTACCACAAAATTCTCATGCACTGGAACTGTTATGTCAAAGAGTGGTTCATCATTCTTCATCTTCTTTACGCTTCTTACGTATTCAAATCGAACATCCCCGGCAAGCAGAGTTTGCAGGAATTTGATCTCCTTACAAACAATTCCCTTCTCGTTGAATACACGAATCAGTTCTTTGGCCTCACTCATATTAACGTTCCTATAACTCTTTTCTTTAATAGGGACCATTGAAATTGGCAGATTATGCATTTTTAACAATTCCCTCGCGCTTTCTCTAGTTACTGGTATTGGTTCCCTGGTAAATGTGCTTTCATAATGTTTGCACCATTTTTCCAGTCTTTTTGTTTTATCCTCGGCACTCATTCCAATCTTTTTTGCATATTCAATCATATTTTTTCCATCAACAAGTAATGTGAAGCATTTCCCATTCTTCAAAATCCTTGCGTGTATCCCAAATCTGAGCAGCAACATCTGTACAAATATCAGCATCTGCTCGTTTTTCTGCCCTATTTGGATTCTTGGTCTGCTCTTTGAAACATATCCTTCTGCATCCACAAATCCTTTTATGAATCCAGCAACATGCGTTTGCGGGGATTGTGAAATCGTACTGAAAATGCTCTTTTTCATGTTTGCAAAAAGATCCCGAATCACCTTGCTGTTATAATTCAAATTATGACAGTTTTTGTTCTTGATTTTGGTGATTATTCCCTCAAGCATGAATTCTTGTTGTAATAGTTTATTATAAATTTCGAGCACTTCCTTTCGTTGATCTCGGAAACGAAGCGAGAATTTATCCAAATTTCCATCTCCAAGGAAATATCCATATATTTGGGATAAGCCAATGCTCATTTCTGACGGCATGCTCATGTTTCTATGCTTGTTGGTGAAATGGGGTTCGAAACATTCCTCCACATTCTCATCAAGTGCAGCACCAAGAAGTCCTACATTCTTCTCAGTTGTTGGATATCCCTGATTAAGGACTCTTCTTAGCTGACGTTGGCTGACACCCACTTCCTCACAAAGTTCTGTTCGATTTTGGTTGCTCTCTAATAACATCTCTCTTAATTTACTTACTCCTTTTGGTTTCACCCTGACTAATTGCTCTTGCTCTATTTCAGGTAATTGCTGTACTTTGCCTTCAAACTGTAGATTATCTGCATGCATTAGATAGTCTCCCTTTTTTATGTCTCCTGCCCGGATTTCTTTAATTTCAAAATCATCCAAAATAAAGAACTTGTGCAATGGTTATGCTTTGATTTTATGACCACTATCTATCTCAATTATTTCATTAATCCCAGTTTTAATTATCTTGTCTGTAAACCTGTTTTTCTTTATTTTTAATTCCTTATTCGCACTTACAACTTCATCCGCCATTCCCAGTTCTTTTATCTGTTTGATCTCTCCATTTCCTAACTGGATAAGTGTATCTCCTGGCAAACATGCGTGGGCCAATACGTGCCCACCAATCGGCTTTGTAGGATCACCGAACAATATTCCCGGATTATCCATAACCTGGTTTGTGATGTATACTGCAAGATTAAACTTCTCAGCAAGCCTTTGGAGCGTATGAACGTGTGCGTTCAGTTTTTGTTGCCTTTCTCCAAGTGTCCCACGTCCCATATAATCTGCCCTGAAATGTGAGGTCAGCGAATCAATCACAATCAATCTGATATTTTTTTCTGTTATGATTTCATCGGCTCTTTCTGTAAGTATTATCTGATGGTCCGAGTTTTCTGCCCGTGCAATTGTTATGTTCTTCAGGACAGCATCGACATCCATTTTTGCTGCTTCTGCAATCTGTGCAATTCTATCTGGTCGGAATGTATGTTCAGTATCAATAAACAAAACACCTCCACCCAATCCACCTTCTTCCGGTGGTTTTTGTACATTTACTGAGAGTTGAAAACCCAGCTGGCTTTTTCCGCTTGAAAATTTAGCATATGCTTCTGTTATTGCCTGGGTTTCTACCCCTCCACCAAGCAATTCATCCAGGCTTTTAGCACTTGTAGTTATTCTTCCAATACTCTTTCTTCTTTCATACACCTGATCTGCTGTTTCAAATCCAATTTCAACCATGCTTTTTGCAGCTTGTATTGCTTTTTTTGCTGCTTCTATTCCTATTCCTGCAATTTCAGTCAGATCCCCGGGCATTGCCGCTGCAATGGTGGAAAAATTGGTGTATCCACCTTCCCTAAGTTTTTCTGCCGTGACTTCTCCAATTCCAGGTAAATCTTCAAGTTCCTTGTAAAATTTCTTTTTTTCTTCTGCCATTTAAATGCACCTTTCATTATCATCATTGCTTGTTATTCTGAAATACCAGCAGTTTCAGCTGTCCTATCTTAAGTGTGTAAAATTCCTTTCCATTTTTGGAAATGTTTTTCCACATACCCCCAACATTTGTGTATACTGACTTCCCATCCTTATCGCGGTCTGCCTGCACTACGCTAAAATCCGGTCTATTTCCAGTTTTTTGGGTTTCGCCAGTTGGCTGAGTTGCGGGTTGCTCCTGTTTGCCCTTGTTTTTGGGTACTATTTCCTCAAAACCTTCCTCATCAAAGTTTACTACTTCTTCTTTCATTTTTATCCCCTTAGTATATTATACTAGTAATAATAGTATATACTTAGGGCATTTATATACTTGGGGACAGTTCATTTCCGCGGCACAAAGTGCTGAGGAAATCTTCGGTCGTGTTCATTTCCATGGCAGTAAAAAAACTACTTTGCAGATATTCTTTTCCTTACCTTTAGCAACAATCCCTTATGAAGTTCCGGTCTCACACCCCGTACTTTCATTAATCTCAATGCCATTCCTGCCAGTTCTTTTTCAGTTACCTCTACTCTGCTTGCTTTTGTTCTGGAATCTATCGCACCTTTTCCATATCCTAATCTTATTTTCACATCCTCGCTTATCCATGCTTCTATTGCAGGAAATGCTTCCATTTGTAGTCTTTCAACGCCCATTGCCATTGTGACTGCCCTAACTACCCTTTCTTCTGAGAAACCGCATGCAAGCACGCCGCTTAATAAAAACCCATAAAACCACGAACCTGCACTGAATCTTGTTTCATAAGCTGCAAGAAAAACTGCACTCGGAATGTCAGTTACCTTTGCGAATGCGGTTGGCTGCCCGTCTACAGGTACGCTCCATTTTACTACATTTTTAATTCCCCGTCCATCCGTTATAGGGGCAAAACCAGTTGTGTGCACTCCACAATCATTTAATTTTTCTACAACCTCATTTGCACGATCGTCTTGGGTAATAATTAGCATGCTCAATAATCCGTTTTTAGTCAATTCTCCCCAGTTCATCAAAATCGCGACTATCCTGTGATCCATTTCAACAATCGTATCCCAAAAATTCCGAAGCGCTCTGGTTTCGAATGCCCTTACACCTGCAGGTATATCTATTTTTGTTTGTTCAAAGGCAGCACTTGCTTCTTTTCCAGCCCACATTATTTGTGTTTCCCCCCTCATTTTATCACAATATTTTATTATGTGGGTTATTTTTATTACTTTTTCATTTTCGCACAAGAACAAAGGGTTTATGTCAGGATATTGAACGACGGGCGGGATTAAATGCTAATGGTGTGTCTTTCTTG
>CAZLMI010000027.1:0-1056 GCA_964560865.1 Microcaldota archaeon | reverse complement strand
ATAGCATTGATTTAAAATATCTGGTTTCGATTTGTGAACATTTTAATACTCTATCATCTGTAAAATTCTAAGAGATTGTTTATGGGGCCTAAAACAAAAACAAGGGAACAGTTATCCTTAACTCCTTCAAGGGAAGGCATCCTCATTCCGGAGCTTAAATCTGTCAATGGTCAGGTTCGTGTTTTGATAATCAATGGGGACGGAAGGGAAGCGAGGCACAAGTCAAATGTATCGAAAGCTATCGGTGCATTTATATCCCGGGGGATACGCCCATCAAATATCTTTGTTGCAGGAAAATCAAGGGGCAAATTAAATTCAGAGGTGCATCAATTTGAAGGAACCACTAAAGGAGTTTCTCAGGCAATCAGTGCAATCCGTGGCCTCGATGGCCGTCCTTTACTTTCTTCAGATGACGTGCTATGGGTATATGTCACTGGGCATGGTGCAAGGGATGGTTTTGCTCTTGAAGATAAGAATTTGACTCATGGTTCATTTGTCAGGCAGTTGAAATATTTTTCAAAAAATAAAGTCGTTGCTGTTTTTGATTGTTGCTATTCCGGAGTTGTCCCGAATTTGCTTGCTGATTCTGGATTAAATGTTGCTGCCATGTCTCCTGGTGTTGAGGGTAAGGAAACTGTTTGTCACTTTTTTGCCAATGCCTTTTGGGATTCAATTAAATATGGAATAGATATGAATGGGGATAATGTAAGCACTTTGGAAGAGGTATTCCGTTATTCTGTTGAAGTTTATCGAAATAAAATGCTCGACAATCCACGCGGTTCATTTAGACGAACCATTGCCGAACTCTCCAATTTAAGTCAGATGCAATCTGGAAATGTTCTGATAGAACTAAAAACACCATGGTGTGCTCCTTGCAAAAAAATGGCACCGGTTCTGAATTCATTCTCCATTCTAACTGGCGGTGCGGTTGCAGTTTACACACTGGATGGTGAAAAAAACCCGCTTGCAGGGTACATGAAAAAATTTTTGGGAAAAAGCATCGGATATCCTACCTTTGTTTTTTTAAAGGATGGCAAATTAAAACACGTTTCCTCT